>JAHEIW010000350.1 GCA_024639185.1 Deltaproteobacteria bacterium
TGGATCAGCAGGCCGATGATCGTCAGACCCGCAGCGGCAGCAAAGGAAAGCCGGTAGGCCCGGGGGTGCGCATAGCCGGCAGATATCAATCCGTCCACGATGGGACCGGCAATCAGGGTGCCCGCCACACCAAAACTCAGGAAGAATGTACCGTTGAACCAGGCGAACAGCCGCCCGCGCATCTGCGGCGGGATTAAAACGGAGGCAAAGGTATAGGCGGCTGCCATAATGACCGCATCCCCCACCCCGCGTAAAAAGCAGGCTGTATAAATGACAGGCAGGGACGTCGAAAAGGTGAGTAAAGACAGCCCGGCAACAGCAGCCAGCGTGCCGGCCAGCAGCGCGGCACCATTGCCGATACGGCGGCAGAGCCCACCAACGGTCCATCCCAGAGCGACAATGGCCAACGATTGCGTGTTAACAATTTGGGACAGGGTCCGGCTGTTTAAATCCAGGCCTGCATCCAGGGTCAGGTACTGAGTGAAAATAATGGCGATGGAATTGCGGCCGAAGTTGATAAAGACCATGCCGGCCAAAAAGACCAGATAGACAGCTGCGACCGAAGTCATTTTCTCGCCGGGTTCATTTGAAGCCCTTGCAGCAGGATCGGTCGCAACACCACCTTCGGGCAGAAAAAAAAGCGGCAGGGTTGAGATCAACATGGCGCCGGCGGCCACGAAAAACAGCGGACCCTCATAAAACCCCCACCCCTCAGCCATTTGTCCCATACCGTCATAAAGCAGACCGCCGATCCAGACGCCGATCACACGCCCGACACCGCCCAGACTGGCCAGCCACCCCTGAATGCGGCTGCGCTGCTGCGCATCATAGATGTCAGACACCAGCGCACTCCAGCTGATGTTGGACATCGACCAAAAAATTTCAATGACCGTCAGTCCCGCAATGATAGAATAGCCGGCGGCAAGTGGATCGGAAAATTGCCGGTGAACATACCAGATCAGGACGGTCCCGACGGCGGCCAGCACTTCGCCGACAATAATCAGGGTCCGGCGCATCTGGAGGCGGTCGGAGATTCTGCCCCAGACCAGGGTCTGGGCCAGCACGTTGACCGCCATGGGCAGGGTGGCAAAAAGAGTGGTTTCGGTAACACTCAGGCCGAGTTGGTGGCGCAGGTAGATGGACAGATAGGCGTAAAACAGGCCGCGCCGAAACATGGCCAGCATTTCAAACGACGATAAACCGGTAAAATAGCGTAAAGGTGCTGCGAGCAAAAAGACCCCTTTCGATTACCCTTCGAATGGCCGCATCCGGCGATGATTTTGTGCGCACGCCGCGCTTCAGCCACAGGAGCGATAATTTTCTTCCTGCAATATCACCCGTATCCGTGCAGGCACTGACCTGTCAACAGCACTGTCTGACGCTCAGGGGCATAAGCTGAATGCAGATTGAATCAAAAGTCGCTTTCCAGCACGATCCGATAGCGCGGTTTGCCTGTTCTCAGCTTTTCTAAAGCGTCGTTGACTTTTGACATCGGAATGGTTTCGATCATCGGTTCAATGCCGTGGCGGGCGGCAAATTCCAGCATGGCATTAATGGTGGCCGGACTGCCCAGGGGCGAGCCGCCAAAAGATTTTTGCCCGATGATCAGGGGCATCGTGGGTGCCTCCACCGACGGGGCCGCGCCGACGAGATGCAGTCTACCTTTGGGGTTCAGGGCGTTGAGGTAGGCATCCCAGGGCAATGAAACATTGACGGTCACCAGGATCATGTCAAAATGTCCGGCCAGGTTTTCCAGTTGCCCGGTGTCGCGCGTGCTCACATAATGATGGGCACCCAGCTGGCGCGCCTCTTTTTCCTTCTCGGGGCTGGTTGAAAAAGCGGTCACCTCACAGCCCCAGGCGCGCGCAAACTGCAAGGCCATATGCCCCAGACCGCCGATACCCACCACGCCCACCCGGTCGGTAGGCCGGATGTTATTCTGAACAAGGGGGTTAAACACGGTAATCCCTCCGCAAAAGAGCGGTCCGGCGCTGGCAGATTTTATAGCGTTCGGCAGCGGAATTACCCATCCTTTGTGCGCGCGCACCATTTCGCCAAAGCCACCGTGACGGCCCACGATGGTGCCCTCGGCGCTGGCGCACAGATTATGGTTGCCGGACATACACTGGGAACAGAGCATGCACGATTGCGCAAACCAGCCCAGCCCCACCGTTTGACCTTTTTTCAGATGCGTTACGCCCGGGCCAACAGCGGTAATGGTGCCGACAACCTCATGGCCGGGCACCAGGGGGTATTCGGCAATTTCCCAGGCGTTGTCGATCATACTCAGGTCACTGTGACAGATGCCGCAATGGCTCACCCGGATATCAACCTGTTCGGCTCCGATATCTCCAAGCTCATATTCAAACGGCTCAAGCGCTGCCGCGGCTTTGCTGGCAGCATAAGCTTTAATATTCATATTCTTTCTCCTTTCATATAACGGCACTCAAGGCCGGGATCGTCTGAACATCTTCTGCAGGTGTGCTGGTAGATTTCTGATTTTACCAGATTGTCTTAAAATCTCCGGGTGCCAGGTCCCATTTGGGGCCAAAAACGTGGATACGATCGGTGGGCCCGTTTTGATCATGTACCTTGCTGCCAGAATGGACCCAGGCGAGAATACCGCCGCGCAAATTGTAGATCTGTATGCCTTTTTTACTGAGCTTCTGGGCAAATTTACCGCTGCGGTAGCCAACTGTGCAGTAAACAATTTTTGTATGATCCTTGTATTTTTCA
>JAHEIW010000124.1 GCA_024639185.1 Deltaproteobacteria bacterium
CGTCGCCAAGGATTTCCCCAATGCCACCGGAGATACCCAGCGACCCGAAGCCATATTCAAAGAATAACGTCACTGTCCTTTAATCAAAAAACCCTGTAGCCCGAAGCGGCTGCAGGGTTTTGTTATTTACTATAATGGCAAAGGGCCAAGAGCAGAGCGCATAGCGTCAAAATGGGATTTTTATTCTGCTTTAATTCGAACCCTATGCCCCATGCCCCATGCCGAGATTATTCCCAGCGATTGTCTCCTTTATGCTCCAAATCGATGGTGTCGTCCTGATCCTGCCTTGTCGTGGCACGGTCCCGCTGACTGTGAATGGAGGTCAGGGTGCCCTTTTCGCCGATAAATGAATTCAGCAGCCAGCTGATCAGGCTGATGAGCAATGCTCCGAAGACGGCGGTCCAGAACCCGTAGACACCGAAACCCGGTATGATGCCCGAGGCCATTTTTAGCATAAGCGCGTTAATGATAAACGTAAAAAGGCCCAGGCTTAATATATTAATCGGAAGCGTCAGCAACAGTGCAATCGGTCTTAAAACGGCATTAAAAATTCCCAGCACTGCAGCCGCAAATACCGCCGAAAAAAAACCGCTCACCTGGATACCATCCAGCAAATAAGCGGTCGCCACAATGGCGGCTGTCGTGGTCAGCCATCGAATGATGATACCGGCCATTGACGCTATCCATTAAAAAAGCATCTCGTTAAAATAGAAGAGATGCCTGAGTTGAAGGTTGCAATCCATTATCATTGAAGAGGTCATATCATCTGTGACCTTCTTTGATATCGTGATTTCCATGCCGGCGACTTTAGGGGCCGATGAAGGCGCCGTGAAAACGAAATGCAAGCTTCTAATATGAGTTGTTTATTTTATCTCTAAGCAGATGAGAGCATCTAAAGGTTACCACTCGCCGTTGATCGAGAAGCATGTCTGCTCCGGTAGCTGGGTTACGTCCGCGACGCTGGTTCTTTGCCTTGACGCAGAATTTCCCAAACCCGCTGATCAAAACATCCTCCCCTTTTTCCAGGTTACCTTTGACCAATTCCAGCAGTGTTTCAAGCATTTCGGCGGATTTATTTTTAGGGTATCCAAGTTGCTCATGAATGGCATCAACGATCATTGCTTTTGTGAGTGTCATAGATCACCTGCTCCTCCGAAGCGTTAATGACTTAAGTAATTTTGCACGCAAGTGCTATCTTATATAGATGGGGTTTGTCAAGAAATATCTTAAATTTAAGCAAATATTTGTTAGTTCGCTGCGAAAAGTATGCCAGAAAAAAAGTAAAATTTGAAAAAAAATGAAAAAATAATAACTATTTTTTCAGCGCATACCGATTCGCAACTATTTTTTTGTTGCGGGGATTTGCGGCGATGGGTGATCCGGCTCCAGCGTTATTTAGGGTTTACCCTAATTCGATTTTTATTGGCTTCATATGTTTTGGGACCGATTCCAGGAACCTTAATGAGATCTGCGGGCAGGCGGAACGGACCGTTTGTTTCTCTGAAATTGACGATCGTAGCCGCTTTCTTGGGGCCAATACCTTTTAACTGAACCAATTCTTCGGCTGATGCAGTGTTGATATTTATTTTGGCATTATCGTCGGCCAGCAAACCCGATAGATTCAGGCAGATCGCAACCAGGACCAGGATCATTTGAAAAAAGACTTTTCCCTTCCGCATAAGACACCTCCGCTGAAAGTTATTTATAGAAAATGAATCAGCCACCCGCCTGCGACGGGTGGCTGATTTTCAGAGCGCTCACATGATGGAGTATGGCGCTTATTGCGCAATGATTTGATCTTTGATTTTAGCAAAGGTGCGGAACCCGATTCCCGGGACATCCATGAGCTCTTCGGTCAGTTTGAAGGGGCCGTATTTATGGCGATGCTCGATAATGCGCACTGCGTATTTGGGCCCGACATTCTGTAATTGAGCCAGTTCCTTGGCAGAAGCAGTGTTGATATTTATTCTCTCGCTTTCCTGTGCCCACACCGAAGCGGTACAAACAAAAGCGATTAACAGGATCACAATCCCCGACCTCAATAATGGAAAACGACTCATATTTCGATCACCCCCAGACGCTCAAGATATGCCTATTTTAGCTGATGCACTCCAGGGTTGCAATACGGCAACTGTCGTATTTTTTTTAGTACTTTATGGGCACGCTTGGGTATGAGTATTAGGAAAGAAGATGGGACACAACCATTCTGTAATGAAAAAGTACTACGCTTTCGAATGTTATTTGTTATTCGTTATCAGTTATTCATTTTGACACATTCGTCATTAGGATCACAGCTACCCTAATAACAAATAACGAGTAACCAATAACTAAAATCAAAGGGGTACACCGGCTTTATAACAGGTCCCCTCCCCTTTTAGACTGTATCGGGTCACAGAAGAAGGGATGAGCGCAGAAGCGCCCTGCGGCAGCTCGGTTTCAATCTGTGAATCGGGCTCGGCGATCGTCACGTTTCCGTGGGTGCAGATGATAATTTCTACATTGCGCTGTGGTGGGCCGTGATAAACGCTGTCCTTGTTCAGGGTAACAGCCGACAAAACAAATTCTTTGGCTGGACTGGGGTAAATCAACTCATTGGCGCCTGAAGTTTGAGGTGTCAGGAGCGTGATGTTTCGACCTTCAAAATTCAATGTGCGCAGCAGCTCCGGCACATCTACGTGTTTGGGGGTCAGCCCGCCTCGCAGGACATTATCGGAATTCGCCATCAGTTCAATGCCCAGCCCTTCCAGATAAGCATGAAGTTCACCGGCATCTAAATAAATGGCCTGACCCGGTTCCAGACAGATCAGATTTAAAAATAAAGGTGAAAGTACACCGATATCCTCAGGATAATGATCGGCCAGTTTTATCATCCACTGAAATTCCGGACGATCACGGGTATCATAGTGTGCTTTTTTGAGCGCTTGATCAATAAGCCGTTTTTTCTGATCCTGACTTAAAGACATCAAAGATGTATAAAATTGCTGGAGCCCATGCGCCGTCGGAGCTTGCTCTAATTCGATCAGCATATCATTGAGCACCTTTAGGTTCAGTTGATGCAGGTTGGTCTGGATGTTCGCAATTTTTCGGAAACGGCTTAACGCCCAAAAACGGGTTAACGCGCAGATGCATTCGGGTTTGTGATTGTCATCTCGATAATTGCGTTCAGCGGCATCCAGAGGGATGTTTTGCTTATTCTCGCGTTGAAAGCCTATTTGTGCCTGGTGTTTGTTGGGATGGGCCTGAATCGAAAGTGGCTTTGCGGCTGCAAGGACTTTGAACAGAAACGGTAGCTGATTATGAAATTTTCTGGCAACCGTCTTTCCCAGAATACCCTCAGGGTCCCGGGATATCAGCTGTTGCAGTGAAATCCAGCGGCCGTCCTGGTGGACCAAGGACGGGGCTTTGGAATGCGCCCCCATCCAGAGTTCCGCCTGGGGTCGCTTCCCGGTGTTCGTGCGACCTAACAGCTCTGGAATCGCTCGCGTCGAACCCCAGGCATATTCCTGAATCGAATTTTTTAATAAACTGATGCCTGCCATTTTTGCACTCCGTTTTAAGGCTGCGGTTGGATGCTGCGCTGGTATACCCGTTATTATGACCATATGGGGCGGTTATGTCAAAAAACGCAAAACCGTCTATCTGCCAATTTTTAACAAAAAGTTCGATTTGCAGCCGCTGCGCCAACCCATTGATAATAAATCAGAAATTCCCAAAGGCTTGACCAAAACCCATTTTTATAATATAAATAATAATAATAAGTAGTTAGTTAGATTACAATCATAAACGCGGATTTTAAGCATCAGAACTCATTTCAATTGCCAAAAGTCAACTAAATTCTAAAAAATATATATATGATTAACATTGAATCTTCGGGTATTACTGACATCGGCAGAAGAAGAGAATTAAATGAAGATTCATTTTTCTACGATGACGGTATGGGGCTTTACGTGGTCGCAGACGGCATGGGCGGGCACAATGCCGGTGAAGTGGCCAGCGAGCTGGTTGTCAGAACCATCCGTGACTACCTGAATCAAAACACCAACCAGGACGCATCGCAGGATCCGATCAAAGCCGAAGACAAATTGTCCGAAGATGCCCGCCGCCTGCTGACCGGCATACATCTGTCCAACCATATCGTCCATCAGGCAGCCCTGCAAAATGAGGACTATAAGGGCATGGGGTCAACGGTTTCTGCCGTATATCTGACCGACAAAACCTTTATTGTGGCCAATGTGGGTGACAGCCTGGTCTACTTGATACGGGATGGCAAAATTAAGCTGCTTTCTGTACCGCATACACTGGTAGCAGAACAGGCTGAGCTGGATCCGGAAAACGCTGAATTATTGTGGAATGACTTTAAGCATGTGCTGACCCGTGCAATGGGCGTTGACAAATTCGTAAAGGCCGACATAAAGGAGATGCCGTTCTTCAAGAACGATATTCTGGTGATCAGTTCTGATGGACTAACCGATAAAGCAACTCCAGAAGAAATTCTTGAACTGGTTGATAATCAACGCTCAGATCTGGCCTGTCAAAAACTCGTCGATCTGGCAAATGCCCGGGGTGGTGAAGATAATATTACCGCAATTGTGCTCAGAATTAAATCCGACGCAAACAATAACAGTGGCACTTCCGGCCGCTTCAAAAACATATTCAAAAAACTTTTTTACACCCATTTGCAGCCGAAAAACAAATAAGTCAAACTGACCCATGCCAAAGATTACGCTTAAATTCAAAGAAAATGTTTTAGCCGATTATCATTTGCCCCCGGGATGTTCCCTAAAAATCGGACGTCGCAAAGACAACGATATTGTTGTTGATAATCTGGCTGTATCCAGCCACCACGGCAAAATCGATTCGGCCGGCGAAGGATTTGTATATATCGATTTGAAGAGTAAAAATGGCTCTTTTATTAACCAGCAACTGGTCAGCTCGCACTGGTTGCAGGACGGTGATGTCATTTATATTGGCAAGCATTCGCTTACCTTTGCATATTTTGAAAGTGAAGTGCGCCCGGAAGACATAGAACAAAGCGAGATGGAAAAAACCATGGTTATGGACACCAATGAGTACCGATCCATGGTGAACCCAAAAGACCCCCAGCCGAAAACGGTTTCTCAGCCGAAATCGAAACCAGCTGAGAACAGCAATAAAAAGCCGGTCCGAGGATACATTACCTATCTGGCCGGTGGTGAAGGCACATTTGCCCTCAAACAAAAGGTCACCAAAATAGGCAAAGATGCGTCCAGTGATATTGTCATCAAGGGATGGAAAATTGGAAAAACGGTTGCCACCATCAGTCGCACCCGGGAGGGCTATTATTTTAGCTATGTGAACGGCCTGGTGAGGCCCAGGATCAATGATAAAAAAACATCCAACAAACCGATCAAACTAAATGAGCTTGATGTCATCCAGATCGGTGCCATCAAATTACAATTTATCGGCAAAAAGCCCAAAAGACAAAAAGCCCCCTGAGCCGCTTTAGATCGCATTTTTTTGTCCGGCGAATCACAGCTAAAACAATCCCTCATCGCCGTGCGCCTGCCCCGATGTTGTTGTCCCTGTAAGTTTTCAATTCAATATGCGCTGCCCCAAGCGATCTCACGGTTGATCAAAAGATTTTTCCCATTCGTCGCTTGACGAGCGATGGTATTCGAGATACCAATTTTATAGTGGTTGTTAAAACACGTTCCGATTGCGTAACGTTTTTTTGCTACAACATTTATGCCGCCATCCTTGTTTGCGTTATTCCGAACATTATGATGACAAGCGGTATAAACGGTTTCGGATTGGTTCGGCGCCAATTCCAGAAAGGCTTTGTTTGCATATCAAAATACAATGAAAATCGCCTTCATTCATTATCATCTCAAAACCGGCGGGGTGACCACCTGCCTGAAGCAGCAGCTAAAGGCACTCAAAAGCGATTGCGATATGTGTGTCATCACCGGTGAGCCAGCGCCTGAAGATTTTCCGGCAAAAACCATTTATGTGCCTGAATTGGCCTACAGCAGTGTCTATCGCCAGCCGTATGCACCCGAGAAGGTGGCCGCAACGGTAGTCCAGAAAATTCGGGCTCACTTTGGCGGCCCCTGTGACATTGTACATGTACACAATCCGCTGCTGGCTAAAAATTCAGAATTATTAAGGTTTCTAAAACTGCTGCAACAAGACCTGAACCTGTTGTTGCAGGTCCATGATTTTGCCGAAGATGGTCGCGCCCGCTTGTATTTTAACGAAGATTATCCCGTCGACTGTCATTATTGCGTTGTCAATTCACGTGACTATCAGATTCTGCTGAAATGCGGTTTAAAAAGCCCAGGTCTGCATCAACTATTCAACTGCGTAAGCTTGCCACAACTGCCGCCTGGTGCAGTTGCCGAAAAACCCTGGGTTGTCTATCCGATCCGGGCGATTCGCCGTAAAAATATTGGAGAAGCCATTTTATTATCGCTTTTTTTCGATGCCCGCGAAAGGCTCTCCATTACGCTGCCACCGAACAGCGCAGCCGATCTGGCAAGCTACGAGGCCTGGAAAGTGTTTGCTGCTGAATCTCGCCTGCCGGTTGAATTTGACCAGGGTTTGAAAACGCCTTTTGAAACCATTGTTTGTTCGGCGCGATATCTGCTGACCACCAGTATTACAGAAGGTTTTGGGTTTTCTTTTCTGGAACCCTGGCTTTATCATAAGTACGTCAGCGGGCGAAAACTGGATGATATCTGCAATGACTTTAAGGAGCGTGGAATCGATCTTGATCACATGTACAACCAGCTGATGGTGCCGCTTGAGGGATTTGATGCAGATGGATATTACCGCCAATGGAAGCGTACGATCAAGGATAGCGCGCGAACTTTTGATCTCCACATTGAAGCAGCCCAGGTACGACGCGCATACGAGGCCATCACCGCGGGAGGGACGATGGATTTCGGCTTGCTGGCAGAACCCTACCAGAAACAGGTCCTGCACTATCTAATGTCGAATAAGGTGCACCTGCAAAGGCTGTTAACCTGCAATCCGCTGCTTGCAAAAATCCGCAATGGAACGGATCAGCAAAATCGCATTGAAGCGAATCGCAAAGCCATCGTGCGCAACTATAGTATGGATTTATATCGCCAGACACTGTTAGATCTTTACGGCCGGGTGGTGACGACTCCGGTAAAGCAACAAATCAATAAAAGGAAATTACTGGCTGAATTTTTCGACCTAAAGCGCTTCAGTTTGTTGAAATGGGGAAATGATGATCCCTGATGATTTAATGAAATCGTACGTGACACCGCTGTCACCAAAGCCCACAGGCTTTGTACCCGCCGGTCAACTGGCAGGCTCAATTGAATGCATCCTGTTTGATATTTACGGGACGCTGTTCATCAGCGGGGCCGGCGATATTGGTATCGCCCGCAAAATATCCCCCAAAATTTCAAAGCTCGAACAGCTGATTGCAAAATTTGAGCTCGGTGTTGAACCCCGGATACTGATCGATAAATTGAACCGGGCCATCGAGAGGCGCCACCATCAGTTAATGCAAAACGGTATCGACATCCCTGAGGTTGAAATTGACAAGATCTGGCAGAACATTCTGGCATGCAGTGATGTCGAGCTGGCGCGAAACTTTGCCATCGAATATGAGCTGATCGTAAATCCCGTCTATCCAATGCCCAATCTCGCGGAATTGCTCAAGGCCTGCCGGCAGCAAAATTGCCCCATGGGCATTGTTTCCAATGCCCAGTTTTTTACACCGCTTTTATTTGAGTGGTTTTTAGGCGCCGACACGGCCAGTCTCGGATTTGATTCAGAGCTTATTTTTCTGTCATATCAAATGGGTTTTGCCAAACCATCCCGCTCAGTTTTTGAAAAAGCCGCTGCTGCGATCAGCGCCAAAGGCATTGCTCCATCTTCGACACTGATTGTCGGCAACGATATGCTCAATGATATTTTCCCCGCCAAACAAATGGAATTTCAGACCGCGCTGTTCGCCGGTGATGCCCGCTCGCTGCGCCTAAGAAAAGATGACCCCCGTTGCCGCGATCTACGAGCGGATTTGATTTTAACAGACCTTGCTCAGTTAATAGACCACATCATTTAAGCTGGGGTGTCAGCGAACTGAAGAAAGAGAACAGAGGGTAGAAGAAAGACAATAGGATCTGCTGGTCGAAGAAATCTGCATTGAACAAGATTCAATCTTTCATTTTTCAAATTACAATACAACATGAGCTAAACACACGCTGAATTGCGATACGTCAACAGTTTCACAAATTTTTGGTGTCGTCAAATCTTGGTGGACGTTGGAGATATTGCAGATTTTAGAAAAGTAATAATTGTTGTAATATGCTCAGATAAAAAACAGGGGTCGATTGGCTATTAAAGGTTAACATTGTAAGTTCTAATGGGCTTTTGATAACCCTTAATTTGTATTTGTTGGTTTTCCGTACAAGGAATTTCATTTTTTATAAGAGCCCAAGTTGTGTGGCTAATCAGAATGCCTCCGGGCTCACAGGCCTGTTCAAGTCTTGCTGCAATATTAGTTTGCATACCCATAGCGGTGTACTCTTTTCTATCTGATGAGCCATAGCCACCAACGGTGGCCATACCAGTATTTATCCCGCACCTTATTTGTAAAAGCTCATCGATACCCGTATCAAACCATTTTTTATTGAGGTCCTTCATCTTTCGTTGCATATCAATGGCCATGTTCACACATTGAACAGCATTTTGTACATTATTTTTGCTGTCTGGTGCTCCAAAAAAGACAAATAGACCATCACCAATAACCTGAGCAAGCGTACCCCTATATTTGTTAATGATAGTATTCATTGCTGTTAGATACTCGTTTAACACATTGGCCATGTCTTCCGGTTCCAAAGAATCTGTAATTGTCGTAAAATCTTTTATATCAGAAAAAAACAAGGTCAATTTTTTTCTATGATGTTTCCAAATCGAATCAATTTGGCCATCAGCTATCGTATCTGCTAATTGAGGTGCAACATATTTAGAGAGTAGACTATAGGCTTTTTTAACTTTTCCTTGCTCCTCTTTTAATGCATGCTCCGAAATATTAACAACATTGTATGCATGAAAAGAAATCACAAAGACAAAAAAGATAATTCCAAAATAAAAGCTATATCTAACTATATCAAAAAACAGCGGATCGGCATCCATAAACCTATCAAAATTTAAAAACCAGATTTCAAGCCCTACAAAAGATACAATAAATAAAGATATAAAAAGATACATTATTTGTTTCTTATTTTGTGGAAAAGCAAAAAAGATGAGAAAAAGAGAACATATTATTAGATAATGAAAATTGCTTTCACGACCAAAAATAATCGATGTAATAATGAGGTGGATTAGTGAGAATGATGCAAAAAATATTACTGAAAGAGTATATTTTCTATAATAATTTAATATTACGACACCAAAGTTAAAACCAACGTTTATTATAAAAGCATATGTAATATATTCCGTGGCTGGCCAGTAAAACAAGAAAAGCGGTATAAAGCCGGAAGCTAACAGCACCAATAAAAGTGCAACTGTATTGCACAGTGTAATACATTTTATATCCGATTGATCAGTATTACTGTCTATACCTGCATACCGTATTTTAGAAAAAATTTTTTTCACTTTGGCCTGATCTCGTGGTGAGATATTTAGGTTTATTTACAGGTACCCTGCCGGAAATGCAACTGCCCTCCAAGTCGTGATATATTGAGAATCCACCAAAATCAAAATTTTTGTGGTACGTAACTGATACCGCAGCACAATGTCACACTTTTAATTATGTTGAAAAAAGATCGAAAAGTATTTATTTGTAATCTAAAAGCGTTCACTTAGGAACCGGGCCTTTTGCCAATTCACCGGTATCCTGATTTTTTTCTGATTTCGATTGCAGAAAATCAAGTACCCTTTTTGCTGGCCATAACGAAAAAGATCCCGCGTCAGTTTCACATCCATTTCACAGTAATCGACAATTTCCCGAATACGTCCTTGCTTCCACCATCTGAGGGCCTGAAGACCATCGGCTGTCTTATTGGTGTTCAGCGTTTCCTGAGCCAGATGGGCCAGCGACAACCTGAACCCCAGATAATTATGGACTTCTTCTAAAATATCTAAGGTGTTCAATGACAGAAAATCAAAATGCGAATAGCCCTGAAGCACCTGATAATCAAATC
>JAHEIW010000351.1 GCA_024639185.1 Deltaproteobacteria bacterium
CGGAGCTACGGGGCAAGCGGGGCAAGCATAGCTGATAGCGCATAGCTCAAAACTAATTAAGAACTGACTGCGGGGGCACAAACCGCCGCATCCCCATCGCCGGCAGCTAAATGGATAAAATCCGAAAAATCCTGTGTGTCTGAAATCTTTTGGTTCCCTCCCCTGCTCGCAAAACCCCTTGACATTAAACGAAATTTTTTGGTACCTAATTTTAAAAACGATAATGCGCTACCCCCAATCGCGAGGTAGGCATCGAAATAAATAGGCGCAAGGCTTAAGGTCAAGGTATTTTATCCAAATTTAAAACCCGAACTAAAAAAGCCGCGGAATGACACGAAAACAGCAGCCCCATTTCTTATACTTAGAGGTGGGGTTTTGTTTTGCAGTTCCATATCTCCGTCGTTCAGGGCATCAAGGTACTCGAAAAAAAC
This sequence comes from Deltaproteobacteria bacterium, assembly GCA_024639185.1. Classification (GTDB taxonomy): domain Bacteria; phylum Desulfobacterota; class Desulfobacteria; order Desulfobacterales; family JAHEIW01; genus JAHEIW01. Next base: position 432 of record JAHEIW010000351.1, read on the forward strand.
TGCCAGGATCAAAATTACTTTAACCGATAAATAAAAGTGAACTTAAGGAGGTACTTATGCAAAATTTTCGGCACGAAAAAAATGTCTTTTACTCCATATTCATCGTATTCATCTGCACCTTTATGCTAACTTCGTGCGCCACTTTAGGAAAGTCTCAAAAGAAATCTGAAAATCGAATAATTACGTATCAGGCTGACAAACTCAAGAAGCCTTACCCAGAAGATCTTGACAAACAGCGCGCCGAAGCAAAAAAGAAAATTTCAAAAAAGGGTACGTTTAAATTTATATCCGCAAAAAAAGCCTTTAATACTTTCAAGAAGTACCCGGGCGCAAAGCAGGTCCTCATGGCGCAATCCCCAAACGTAACATCGGTTCTGTCTTCTTCTCAGGCGCTTGAAACCCTAAAACCGGCCATGTGGTGGGGGGTCGAGCTCCACGGAGGCGGCGGCGTATACCCTGATGCAACGGTTGCGGCCGGTCCAGGCGATTTTTGGAATCTGGATGTCATTTTCAATTGCCCGACCCATCTTGAAGAGCCTAGTATGACGCAGCTACCCGAAAGAGCCTGTTTTTCGGGTGCTGATAACACCAGTGATCTTTTCTACGGCCTTGAGTCTCCTTCTTTTCCAACAGGCGGGCCCAACGGAATCATGCAATTTGACTTTTCTTCAGGCAGCAGCGATACCTTTCTGGGCGTATTCAGCTTTTCCGGTAAGTCCGAAAATGTTGAACTCTATGTCGATGGAACATTGGTGGCAACCTACAATGTGACCTACGAAAATGAAGAATACTCATTTCTGGTAACTCTGCCCGCCGGGAAACACTTCATCACCGCTGTTTACACATCAACATCATCTGATATTGCCACGCCTATTTTAATATACACGCAATTGCTGCTTTATCGGATATAAATCCCGCAAAAGGAGAAATCATGATTGATAGGTTAGCAAACATCATCAACACAAGGTCGCAGGTTGGAAAAGGCTCCGGCATCGCTTTTCTTATTTTGTATTTCCTGGGTCCATCTTTTGCGCAAGACAAAAAGTAAAAATTTCTGAGCTCGTACAGGAAACTTAAAAGTTTGATCAATCGCACGAGTATATGACTGTTGTCGGGTGGGTTCCTGAAGACTTTTGGCGCGTTAGTTTTGAACAGACTCCCAAAGCAACACAAACTCAGTATGAAGAGCTGATTAAAGTAGTCAAGCCTAATTCGGTATTCGCGGCTATTGACGGCAAAATTGGAAATTTTGGCGGTGTTACCTTTACATCTGAGACATCTATCCGAAGCAGCATAAAATTAATCGACGCCCAAAGAAATACTTACGCTCCATTAAGTGTGGAAAACGTCAATGCTGATATGAAGAACTTTTTGGCAATGATGAAGCCGGTTTTGGCTAACATGCTCGGTCCGATGGGGCAAAACATGAATTTTTTTCTTTTCCCGGCTAAAAATAGCGCGGGACAGAACATTACAGACGCAACAAAAGAAGGAACTTTTTCAGTCAAAGTTGCCAATAGTGAGTTTAAATTTAGAACGCCGCTGGGTTCACTTCTTGTTCCAAAAGTGTGTCCAGCAGACGGCGAGAAGCTGGGCGGGGCATGGAAATTTTGTCCATGGCATGGCGTTAAACTTAAATAGAAAGAGCCAATATTGTTGCAGTAGGAGCATGAAAACATCCGCTTTATTCATACATTTGGATCTTGCTTAAATAGTTAAAAACCTAACTCATGGGCGGTGAGTTTATCAACCTCCGCAATCCCCTCTCCCGGTATTGTTGCGAAAATATGGAAGAAAGGGATGGTTCGAAAAAAGGATTTTTCCCCAGGGTTAACCTCCAACAAATGAGTTGTTATGAAAAAGCTATGTGATTTATACATTAAGCGGGCGGGGTGGGTCGGTGTGTTCCACTGCGCCCTTCCCGCATTCGGCTGGTTTTTGAGTATGCTGCTTTTTGTTCCTTACCGCGACGTATACCTGCTGCGCCTGGTATTGTGCCTGACAGTTGGATGCCCGATTGGGGCCTATCTGAATCGATACAGCGTTGACATGTGGCTTTTAAAACATCGCAGTGACAGGGGTCCGGCAACAATTTTTGACGGCATACTGAATGGCGCCGCCGTTGGAATCGGCACTGCTCTGTTGCCGGCACTCACCGCTCTGATTAGCACAAACCATCCTGAAATGGCCAAAACATTCATCATCGTATCCTATGTCGCCGCAGCATTACTCGGCGCAATAATCGGTTCCATGTTCGCAGCCGTTGGACGGACATACATCAGGGCGGAGACGAAAAC
>JAHEIW010000125.1 GCA_024639185.1 Deltaproteobacteria bacterium
CAGCTTCAGCTGCAATCCGACGGATGGGGTTATATTTTGCGGAAACTCTTTTTTGGGCAGTTTTAGAAGCAAATCCTCACGCCGATCGCCAAAGGCATTTTCAGGCTCCAGCGTCACCGACCTGGATTCGCCGGGCTTCATGCCCACCACACCGTCTTCAAAACCCGCCAGCAGTTCCTCCTGGCCCAATGTGAACTCCATGGGATCTCGATCTCTGGATGAGTCAAAGACCTCTCCATTATTTAATTTGCCGGTATAATGCACGCTGACCACATCTCCAACCTGGGCTTCTTTCATTGTTATCTCCTTGCTTAATTGAGCTTACGTACAGATAAACACAACCCAAAAAAATAAAGGCAGTGTCACTTCTGACTCTGCCTGATCAGCCGGATGCGTCCTTGGTCCTTTCAGGGGATATTATTTGTGGATGGTACCACTGATGCCCTGAGCGGATTTTCAGGAGGATGGGTTATGATTCCTTTAAATCGTGGACTACTTAAGTATTTCAAATTTATACGAATTTGTCAACGTTGCAAACCGTGCAAATGCCAAGCACGCATTCAACAGACAAAAATTGGGCCGCATCTGGGTAACCTTTGCCATTATTCGATGTCCGCCAATTTATCAGATACCATAATGGGTGGCGGTGTGGTCAAGTAAAACTAAATTTTGCCGGAGATAAAACGGCCGGTATCTTTATAATGATTGACTGAATCCCTTCGATTGCATATAAATCCATATATGTTTTTCTGAATTTCCTAACCCGCTCACTCGTAGCGGTTTATCATTTCAATATTCGTAACTGAGTTCTCGTCTGACTATCGTGCTCCTCCGAAAAATCGTGATGCTGATTGTATTTATCAGGCTATAATTATCAGCAACATAAATAGCTTTTATTCTTTTACGTAACCTCTGGACTATCATTCTTTCTAATTTTTTCTGCTGAAAGGAAAAAATTATGAAATTATTAAATACCGGTTTCAAACAAACAGCTTTTTGTATGTTTGCTTTTGGCCTTATTTTATTTTTAAATGAAAATGCGATCTGCGGGCAACCGATCAAGCGGGATTACTGGCCCACCGAAGGCTGGAGGACCTCAACACCGGGACAGCAGGGCATGGATTCTGCCAAATTAAAGATAGCGGTTGAATTCATCCAGGAAAGACTCCCGGATGCGTTTAGTTTGCTGGTTGTTAAAAACGGCTATCTGGTTTTTGAGAAATACTTCCGTCAGGATAGCCCGGACCGCATTGCGGTCATTCATTCTGTTACCAAAAGCGTCACATCCGCTTTGATCGGCATCGCCCTGGACAGGGGTTATCTGAAGAGTGTGGATCAAAGCGTGTACGATTTTTTGCCTGAATATGCGACTGCTGATTTGGATTGGCGAAAAAAGGAGATCCGCCTCAAACACCTTTTGACCATGAGCGCCGGAGTAAAGTGGAACGATTGGGGCCCGGAAATGTGGGACTGGGTTACTTCGCTGGACTGGGGGGAGTCTGCGCTTCAACGGCCGCAGGAAGATTATCCGGGCAACGTTTTTAATTACAACTCATCTTTATCCCATCTGCTGTCTATCATTCTGGAGAAATCGACAAAGGTCAGCACGCTGGAATTTGCGGATCAACATCTTTTTAAACCCCTGGGCATCCGGCAACGGCACTGGGACAATGACCCTCAAGGCTACTATATGGGGGGGTTTGGCCTGAGTCTCGCTGCCCGGGATTTAGCCAAACTGGGCTTCATGTACCTGAATAATGGGTATTGGGACAACCAGGCGATTGTCTCTGAACAGTGGGTGCAGGCCTCCACCCGCCACCGATGGTATGCCCATCGTATATATGGGCCCACCGGGTACGGCTACCAGTGGTGGGTAAAGGATGTGGATGGGTGCCACAGCTATCGGGCCTGGGGCCGAAGGGGTCAGTTTATTGTGGTCGTTCCCAAACTGGATCTGGTAGTTGTTGTCACATCGGAAACAAGGCAACCGGTTGCGCCCACTTCGGTTCATTATGACCCTTTGTTTGAACTGGTTGCCGCAGCGGTTAAAAGAGAGCGCCCGTCGCAAAAACCGTTCAAAGCCATCGAATTACCCGAAGATGTCAAAGCCTTCATAGATGGCTTTAATCAGGCAACCGCAGATAAAGATATTTTGAAAGTCTCCGAGACCGTATCCGATAATTTTCTGAGCAATGGCGTAACCAAAAACCGTCTTCTTGCTTTCTTTAAAATAGGTGCGCCTTATATATCGCAATCAAAAGTAATTCTGACCGGCTTTGAACGCCATGTAAACCTTGCAAAGGTTGCCGGCGTGCGAAAAGACCAATATTTTGAAATTCCCATACAGCCTCGCTTTTATATAATCAAAGAAAATGGCCACTGGAAATGGTATGGCAACCAGCTTTCCCGATAACCCGCATGAATCAAAAAACGATTGCTTTTGCAGCCCCTCACATTTGAAATCGTTTTCTGTGTTTGATATTTATTTTGGATTGTTTTGTGCGCCCAAGCCGCCGGGTTTAAGGGAAACTGCAATGAATAAGTGGATAACTTTGAGCTTGATTTTGCGTGTCACCCAACCGGCCCCCTTGTTTGCTTATCGATGTTTTGCTATTAATTTCCCAGCATAATTTTCCTTTTTTAGTCTATTGCCGCAATAATCATAATTTTGGACGGCCGGAGAGACAGCATGGTTAGATCATATGTCCATGGATATAACGATAAAGAAAACAGACGCTTGCAGGATCAAGCCAATACCCTGGTGGCGCTTTTACATTCCGATACACACTATCAGTCCGGCAGCCGGGTTCTGGAAGCCGGTTGTGGGGTGGGCTCTCAGACCGTTACTTTGGCGCGCAACAGCCCGGATGCAACTTTCCTTTCCATCGATATATCCGAAGATTCTATTCGTCAGGCCAGAAAAGCGGTGGCGCGTGCGGGATTCAGCAATGTGGCGTTTGGGCAGGCCGACATATTCAATTTGAATTATAAGCCTGAATCCTTCGACCATGTCTTTGTGTGTCATGTTCTGGAGCATCTTTCGAGCCCTGATAAAGCACTAACCATACTCAAAAGTCTTCTGAAGGTGGGGGGAACGATCACCGTCATTGAAGGTGATCATGGCTCGGCCTATTTTTACCCCGACAGTGAAGCCGCCCGCAGCGCCATACAGTGTCAGGTCGAACTGCAGCGTCGGGCCGGCGGTAATGCCCTGATTGGCAGAGAGCTTTACCCGCTTTTGAGAAAAGCCGGATTCAACGCCATTCATGTTTCTCCACGCATGGTTTATGTCGATTCCAGCAAGCCTGAGCTTGTCGAAGGGTTCACCCAAAATACCTTTACGGCGATGATCGCAGGCGTTCGTGACGCCGCCCTCGCGGCTGGTATCGTCGACCAGGATCTTTTTGATCAAGGCATCCAGGATCTATACCGCACCACACAGGCCGACGGCGTTTTTTGCTATACCTTTTTCAAAGCCGTTGCCGCAAAAAATTGATATGTCGAACAGGATTAAAAAACGATTTAAAACCACTTTACCGGGATATACGGATATGTTTAACATCTAAAAGGCAGGCATACGGTCTATAAGACGAGCAGGACTCATACACATTTAAAATCTTCAAGAAACGCACTATTTGTTTTATTTTTTTCTGGCTGATCTTCACAGACGGTTACTAAACATCATAAGGCTCACAGGTTAGTTTACTTTTTTACACGCGCCAGTTCCAGCTGGTAAGTGATCATAAAATCATGTATTATAGATTATTACGGGTTCGTTTCAGGTAAAAGCAATGCGTGAGGAGGTTGCATGGAGCGCTCATTTGTGGCTGAAAATGCAAAAGAACTTGAAAGACTGCGGTCTCTTGTCGAAAAACTTGCAGACGAGGAGCTGCTTTTTCCGATCGGCAATGGCTGGACGATAGCGGTGGCTCTGGCGCATCTGGCCTTCTGGGACCAGCTTGCCTTATTTTTATTGCGGAAGTGGAAAAAAGACGGTGTTCAACCGTCATCCATTGATTTTGATATTACCAATGATGCCCTCCTTTCCATATGGCTGGCGATACCGCCCCGAAAAGCAGCCAATCTGGCAGTTTCATCTGCTGAAGCGATAGATCATGAATTAGAGGAAGCCTCTACGGAACTCATAAATGACATTGTCGCTCTTGGAGAACCGTTCAGGCTCTATCGATCGATACATCGCAAACAGCATCTTGATGAGATCGAAGAATTTCTTAACGACATGAGCAAAACCTGGTAATCCTACCGGTCGGACAGAAAGCATCCCCACGGCAGCCATCTTTTAATATCGGCAACCCAGCGGTTCAGCTGTTGAGCCGGCCATTTTATTTTGGTTGACATCCACCCCCGTATTCCAATATAAGTTTGCATAGTTGCGCGCTTGCTGATACGCAATCTCAAGCGGAAACGCCATCTTCTTATCATTTCTTTCTTCTTGTCGAGATCTGTTCTCAAGTCCTCTCTGAAACGCTAATTTGTTGTCTGTAAAATACGTTATGTTCCCCTTGGAAATTAGCTGCACCGGGTCAAGCATGTCTCTGAGTTTATTGCTTGCAAAAGTGAATTAAAGTTCCAGTGAGGTTCATTATGGCAAAGAGAAAAACAAGTTCTCTTTCGCGCCGGAATTTTTTAAAGACCGCCGGTGCCTTTGGTGCCGGATCTATGCTGCCGCCTCTAAATTCTTTAACTGCTGCCCGAACGCAGTTTGAATCCACTGCAACCCGGTCAAATGCCGTTCCAATCAGACCTTTTGGCAAGACCGACGTTGATGTTCCTATTCTTGGCCTGGGCGAAGCTTTTGGCTGTACGAGTAACCTGTTGTTAAATCAGGCCATAAAAATGGGTGTTTGTCTCTGGGATACGGCAGCAGCCTATGCGGGCGGAAACAGTGAAAGAGCCATCGGCAAATATTTTTCACAATTTCCTGCAGACAGGCCAAAGATATTTTTAGTCACCAAGTCATCTGCCACCTGTGCAAATCTCTGGAGCAAAGATTTAGCTAAATCGCTGGAAAGGATGAATACCTCATATGTTGATCTCTTTCTAATTCAGTTGGTTTGTGAGGCTGAAAATTTAGGGTCGCCAGCCGAGAATGCCGAACTTTGGGCCGCAAAGGCAAAATCAGAAAAGAAAATACGCTTTTTTGGATTCAGCACCCACAAACATATGGAAAAAAACTTGGTGCATGCTTCAAAACTGGATTGGATTGACGGCATTATGTTCAGCTATAATTTTAGAGTTATGCGCAGCGCAAATATGCAAGCGGCGGTTGATGCCTGCACCAAAGCAGGTATCGGTTTAATCGCAATTAAGACTCAAGCCGCCCGGTGGTATGGGCAGTCAAATAAAGATGCGCTTGATGCAAATGAAAAAGCGCTGCTGAATCAATTGTTAAAAAAGGGGCTGACAATCGAACAGGCCAAACTAAAGGCTGTCTGGGATGATCGGCGCATTGCCAGCATTGCCTCAATAATGAAGAATATGACAATATTGCAGGCCAATGTCGCCGCGGCTGCCGATAATCGAAAACTATCTATGCGTGACAAACAACTTTTAGATCAATATGCACGTCGAACGGCGGCCTTTTACTGTGCCGGTTGTGCATCTATCTGCGAGGCAGAAATCAATAACGAAGTGCCCATCAGTGATGTCATGCGTTTTCTCATGTATGCGCGCTGTTACGGGGACCTTGCAGGGGCAAAAACACAGTTCAATGATCTGTCTTCAAACGCCCGCGAACGTATGGCGTATATTGATTATAAAAAAGCGGAACAAAAATGTCCGCAGGGCATGCATATTGGGCGCCTGATGCAAGAAGCTGCAACAGAATTGGCCTGATTGTTTCTGCATGATGGCCAGGCATATATTCGCGCCTATCGAATTATCGGCGGCGATTTTTTTAATAAAAAACTTTTGGTTTTCTATGCCCTTTTTACCGTTGTGATTATCGGCGGCTCCTTGGTTTTGTCCATTTATATTATCCCCAGATATTTTCAGTACGGACCCTATCGTGACCAGACCGCCTTCGAAAATTTACCTCTTCAGCCTGCCCCCAAACAATCGCAATAAACACTAAACAGCCCGCCCATCAATCCCGGTGTTCGCCAGATACCTGTAGCACATAGACAGTATAGGCTATGGTCAAGATGTTAGCCTATCTGGATTATGATAACTGTTTGCCTGCTCCTATCAAGGCTGCCGCTAATTAATCACTAAACTTAAAGGCGTCTTTCCAGGTTAATGGTTTTGGATGGGCTGAATTTGTTTGCGCTAAAAAAGTGTATCAGTTTGGAATCGTTCCAGTCGACCAGAGTGTTTATTTTCTGAACGCCGACTTTTTTCAAATGATCGATAAACTCATTGATCAACTGCTCGCCGATTCCCTTGTACTGGTTATCGGGATCAACACCAATGGTATCCAGGGATGCTTCTTCCTGGAAAATACCGTATTCTCCCATATAGATTTCACCCATGATAAATCCGACCACCGTCCCGTCTTCTTGTTCTGCCACCAGCGATGCGGGTAAATAATCCTTGGTTTCAAAAAGCTTTTCAAACTTCATCTTATAGTACTCGGGCCGGGAGGTCTTGAGCACTTTCTCGTCAATCCCAACGATAGCGTCAAAATCGTCAGCCTTCATGAGCCTTATTTGGATGTTGCTCTCGTTCATGGGGCCTCCTTTCCTGTCTGATTCATATGCCGACCATAGCCGAGACTTACCAAATTTTGCAACCCTTAAAAAACCCGATCGATTTAAATCATAATAGGTTACCGTAAAAAAATACTCAACCTGCGCCCGCGGCCGAAGCCGGGCAAGGCATACGGGCGAGCTGGTTTTTGTCTTTCGACCTCAATACCGGGTTCGTTAAACTGTTGACTATTTGGCTATTCAACAGATTAATGATTTAACCCTTATTGAGTCTCATCTCCGTATTCTTAAAAAAAATTCGACCGACCACATCTTGCATTTTTTCTTTGATGATAATTTTGTTGTTTAACACTTCCGCTACGCGGCCGCCGTGGGTTCCTATTCGGGTGCCCCGCACGATGATGTGGCCTCTGCCGGAAGCCTCCCTGACCAGACCTTTGTTTCCGCTTACGGTTCGAACGATTCCGGTCAGTTTCAGCTGGCTTAAATCAATTTTTTCAAGCAGTGTGTTGCCACTGGTATCGGTATCGGCATAGGTGGCCTTCTGGGATGGATCTTTTGGGGTATTTTTTATCAAAGGTTCGAAGGGATCGATCTTGCCGGCGGGGTCATAGCCGGGCGCTGTGCTAGCGGCATAGGCTGTTTCCACATCAATACTCGTGTCATCTTCCGGATCCGGTTCGATGTCAGACAGGTCTGCTTTCGGTGCCGGTATGGTTGTTTTTTGATTTTCGGCGGCAGGCATAACGATTTTTTTATGAACGACTACCGGTTTGTTGGAGGTGCGAGCCTCGCAAACGGGATACAAAAGAAGCGTAAACAAGGCCACCACACTGCAAATTGTGCTGACGCTAAAACGTATTGATCTCATAATCTACCTCCCTGTATGCGTTTTTAGGGAGGTAGTCGAAATCTTTTCTGCAAGAGTGACATTTTTTTTAACCAGCAATCGGAAAACTCTGGACAGGGCAGGGTGGCTTCTAAGGTTTATGCAGTTTCAGGACCTTTTTTTGAATTCTAATTCTACCGTAAGCGTCTTCGATCTTTTCTTCAATAATGACGCGGTCTTTTAAAATCCGGCTGACACTGCCGGTGTTGAGGCCGACATGGGTGCCTTCCTGGATCATGTGCCCTTTGCCGGATGCGTCCTCTACGAGGGCCTGGTTGCCCTTGTCGGAAAGCATCACGCCAACCAGCTTTAATTGACTCAGATCCAATTTTTCCAGCGGGCTGCTCGCTTTTGATTTTTTATGGGCCGCCCGGCGTTTGCTGCGAAACGAGGGTTCAAAAGGATCTATCGACCAGTTTTCATGCATTGAAAACGAACCGACGGTTACTGGATCTTGCTGAGCAGGCGCCGCTGTCTGGTCGGCCTGTTTTTTCCGGGGTACCGCAACCGGGGAAGTCCTATTTTTTAAGGTTTGAGACCATTCGGTACCGCCTGTTTTTTTGACACTGAAATTGACACTATCCACTACGTCGAGCCTGGAAATAACAAACATGAAACAGACCACCGCCACCGGTGCGGCAATGATTCTGAGCGTCATAAAAGTGCCACCCCATATTTTTTCGATGAGCGAAGATTGAGGCGGCTGACTGATGGCATCCGACAGCGCCGGCAATACTTTCGGCGGCCTTTTGGCCAGCTCCTGGGATTCGATTTCAGCTGTGCGGGCATCGAGGATCATATCCATGCAGGCACGGCAGTTTTCGAGATGCGCCTCCATGGTCTTCTGTACATCTGGCGTCAATTCTTCGAATGCATAGGCAATGGCCTGTTTAGAAAACGGACATTCGTTGAGTGCTTTTTCATTATCACCGGTATAACCGTTTCGCAAAGAGTCCAGTATTTGCGAAGACGTTTCTGCCTGGTTCAAATTTTTTTTAATCATCTGTTTTCCTGTCCCGCTGATTGTTTAACGACCAGCAGCTCCCCTCATTATAGTCGTCTGTGGTCATTCAAAAGTGACAATAAATCCCCTTATTGTTTAGCAATTCAATAAATCGGTATAATCCAGTCCGTTGGTGTCAAGGCACCGGCTCAATACGTTTTTGAATTTAGCCATCGATCCGGTCTCTTTGCGGGTAAACTGTTTTTTGATGGCATCGACTTTGCGCTTTAATTCTTCAGGATCAACGCTGCCCCAATTTAATTCCCGTGCCGCCATCTGCTCATAACTCAAACCCTCCAGATTCATGCGGATAAGGTTTGCGTCCCGGGGTGATTGATCCGATAGCTGGACCAGGGCTTTTTGGATCAATTTGCACTGTTCTTTTGCCATTAATTCCGTCTCCGGCGTTTGCTGGTGGTGCCGTTGATCGTCTTCTTCATTTTTATGCGTGAGCGGTTCGGCCTTGCGTTCGCGCGCTAATTTACGGTTGGCATCGATAATTCTTCTGTTCAGGATAACAGTCAAATACGTCTGCAAAGAAGCCTTGCCGTTGTATTTGCAGATGGCTTTGCCATTCAACAGTTCGAGCCAGAATTTTGAGAGCACACTTTCAATTTCATGCGGGTCCTTGTCGAACAGACGATGGCGGGCAAAAGCCGCAAACAAATGTGCGTACCGATTGTACAGTTCCATGATCGTATTCCGATAGCCGGCACGCAGCTTGCGGCAAATTTCCTGCCCCAGGTCATAATCCATATGTTTTGGATGACTTTTCATAATAGAAACCGCAAGCACTTTCCTTTAGAACCGTTGATGTCGGCCGCCCGGCAGCGTTATCTGGCTTATGTATAATTATATCGGCTGATTAAACGTCTAACTTGAGCAGGGATAAAAAAGATAAGCTGTAGCCTAAAAACGTGCTCAAAAACGGCTTACTGGCATGAAAGGCGGCGGGGCACAGGGTGGGTCGGACGGTAAGATGCCCGGTTGTCTTTTTAAGCACCTGAAAAAATTAAAGTAATTTGGCTTGAAAGCCGATAATACCCATAAGTGGCCAGGTTCCGGCCAAATACTTTCAGCGGGAAAACACGCATGCCGGTTTATCAATTTATCTGCAAAAAACACGGTGGATTTGAAAAAATAACCATCAAGGCGGAATGGGACGACATCCGCTGTCCCGAATGCGGGGCTAAATCAAAAGTGGATCAAAAATGCAATTTAGAGCATGAATTTTTTGTTAAAAAATTTCTAAAACAGGCGCTTAATTATTTGCAATAGATCCACCTATATTCATTAAAATAAAATCCCTTATCGATTTATCCAATCCCTTGGATAGTTGACGTCCTATATTTTGATCGTATCTTTTCATGCAAAGTTCAGAAAATAATTGCAATGACCTGGCCGAATTTACAGGCAAAGGAGCAAAAAAATGCCGCTAAAAGGAAAAACCATTGGAATCCTTGTTGGCCCCGGATATGAAGATCTGGAATTCTGGGTGCCTTACATGCGCGTCAGGGAAGAGGGGGCGCAGGTCA
>JAHEIW010000352.1 GCA_024639185.1 Deltaproteobacteria bacterium
TTTGTGTTTCGTATGGGGTTTTGAAACGGCTTCCAAGCAAACACTACTTGAAGACTTCGGCGCAGAGCTCACCCAGGCTTCCCAGATCTTCACACACATGAACACCGTTGGCCTTCATGGCATCAATTTTAGCCTGGGCCGTCCCGCTGCTGCCGGATATGATGGCGCCGGCATGGCCCATTCGTCTTCCAGGAGGTGCGGTAAGACCGGAGATAAAGCCCACAACCGGAATGGACATCTTGGCGGCAATAAACTCGGAGGCTTCCTCTTCGGCCGTTCCACCAATTTCACCGACCATCACCACACCGCGCGTGTCGGTATCCTGCTCGAAAGCCGCCAGACAGTCGATAAAGCTCGTACCGCAGATCGGGTCGCCCCCGATGCCAATACAGGTCGTCTGTCCGATGCCCTGCAGGGTTAATTGATGGACGACTTCATAGGTCAGGGTTCCGGATCTTGACACCACCCCGATCGGCCCGCCCGGTTTGTGAATAGGCCCCGGCATAATGCCTATTTTGGCCTCGCCGGGGGTGATGATTCCCGGGCAGTTCGGTCCGATCATGCGAACGGGTTTGGGCTGCAGGTAATTTTTAACCCGCATCATATCCAGTACCGGAATCCCTTCGGTGATGACCACGATAAGGCTCAGGCCCGCATCGGCCGCCTCCATGATGGCATCGGCGGCAAAGGCAGGCGGCACCAAGATCAAACTGCAGTCCGCACCGGTTGCATCAATCGCATTTTGCACGGTGTTGAATACCGGAACATCATCCATTTTCTGTCCGGCTTTGCCGGGCGTAACCCCGGCAACAATTTGGGTACCGTAATCAAGGCAGTGCCGTGTGTGAAATTGCCCTTCTTTTCCGGTAATCCCCTGAACCACCACCCGGGTGTCTTTATCTGCAAATATGCTCACAATGGACTCCTAACCTGGTTTAAGCATTAGCTCAAATAAAAACGAATACGCCCAAAATGTCGTTAATTTAAAGTCTGCCTGCTGCTCTGAAATTTCTACTGGACGACTTCGGCGATTTTTTGGGCGGCATCCTTCAAATCGGCCGCGGTGATCAGGTTCAGACCGGACTTTGCCAGAATTTGACGGCCGGCTTCAACGTTGGTCCCTTCCATTCGCACCACCACCGGAACTTTGATTCCGGTCTTTTTGGCAGCCTCGACCACACCGTTGGCCAGAACATCACAGCGCAAAATCCCGCCGAAAATATTAATCAGAATGCCCTTGACGTTGGGGTCGCTTAAAATAATTCGAAACCCGTTTTCGACCATCTCGGCACTGGCACCGCCACCAACATCCAGAAAATTGGCCGGCTCCGCCCCGGCCTGTTTGATAATATCCATGGTGGCCATCGCCAATCCGGCACCGTTGACCATGTTGCCCACATTACCGTCCAGATTGATGTAGTTGAGGTTGAATTTGGAAGCTTCCACCTCGAGCGGATCTTCTTCATCAAGATCACGGTATTCTTGAATATCGGTATGCCGGAAAAGGGCATTATCATCGAAATTCACCTTGGCATCCAATGCCATTACGGTTTCTTCTGCGGTGATGACCAGAGGATTAATTTCAAGCAGCGAACAATCTGCTTCAATAAAAAGCCGATAAAGACTTTTTAACATGGCCACAAAGGGTTTGATGACCGCCGGGCTCAGATTCAACCCGAAAGCCACCGCGCGGCAATGATAAGGTTGCAGGCCTTGCTGCGGATTAACCGGAACCTTGATAATTTTTTCCGGCGTTTCGGCGGCCACCGCTTCAATATCCATTCCGCCGGCCTCACTGGCCATGATCACAATCTGAGCTGTAGACCGGTCCGGAATGATGCTCAGATAAAGCTCTTTGGCAATGTTCAGGCCCTGCTCAACCAGCACTTTTTTGACCCGCTGGCCATCCGCACCGGTCTGATGCGTCACCAGGTTCATGCCAATAATTTCAGCGGCGATGCTGTGGACCTCATCGACCGACTGCGCCAGTTTAACACCGCCGCCTTTGCCGCGTCCGCCGGCATGAATTTGGGCCTTAACGACCACCGGATATCCGCCCAATTTTTTGGCAACGGCCACGGCTTCATCAGCAGTGAAAGCGATCCCGCCCTGCGGTACCGGGACGGCATATTTTTTAAACAACTCCTTGGCCTGATATTCGTGGATTTTCATGGTCGCAAGCTCCTTTTTCAGAAGTCAGAGCACAGAAAACAGAAGACAGATTTTAAAATTCAAAGTCGGTTCAGATAAACGTAGCACATTCAGCAGTCAGCGAGGAGTTTATCTAAACCCCTACATAGCGCATGAATGATCGTTTGCGAAAACCGCGCACTGTCTGAATGCATCAGGGATCGTTACAAAAGACCAGGGATCGGCTGACTATTGTGAGTCGCAAAACAGATAAAAAATGAACTTATCTTTATTAGTATATCTTAGCTGTTCTTTTGGTACGAGCCCTTAAGCATGAGTTTGCGCGGATTCCGCGGGCGATTATTTATGCAGCGGTTTGATCTAATAGTTTCCAACCCTTTTGTGAACAAAAATATAAAAATTAGCCGATCACTGCCAATACATCCCCCTTGGCCACCGAATCGCCGCTGCTGAAATTAAGGCTTTTGATGGTGCCGCTGGCAGGAGATGGCAGCGCATTTTCCATTTTCATGGCCTCTAACACCACCACGGTTTCACCCTGGCTGACAGAATC
>JAHEIW010000353.1 GCA_024639185.1 Deltaproteobacteria bacterium
CCGGATCCCGCTTTAGCACAACCAGTTGGCGGAGGTTCAGCCGGACAGCATACACATATCGTTTTTTTACATCGACTTTTTCAATGACGTCTTTTTTTTGGCCAAGAGCTGGAAATTGTTTTTTTGCGGGTTCCGGGTCTGCAAAACTCAACCTCACATTCAAAATGCCCTCAAATTCGGATTGACTCGAGGCTTCTTCAGATGTTACCTGAATGCCCGCCTTTTGCAGCTGATGTTCGATGATGGATTGCAGGGCGCTTTCCGACAACCCGACCTTTGCCAGTTCGGTCCGCCACTCCGGCGCGACCGCATGAACGATTACGACCACCGATTGAATTCCCTTCAAAGTGTTTCGATCCCGGGCCTTGTCGTCGGCCGACACCTGGTTCTTTAACAGGATTACGGCCAGAAACACCATGCTGAATAAGAAGATCCTTTTTGTTTTAATTATCACGGCATTTACTCCTTCATGTTTTGAGCCAAATAGATGACAATCGTGTATCTCTTCGACCTAAAGGGTTGAAAATCGGCCTGCGGTTATAAACGTAAAATTATGCTGCAAAATCGGCAGATTTTTCACGCGCTTCTGAAACAAGTGCTTCGGAGGCCTCGCGATAAGCGTCTTTGAATTCGGGCTTTTTGAGGCCGTCTTTTTCCGGCTTTTTAGATAACAACTCTCTATCCGTCCGTCGTAACGAAGCCCGGTAATAAAGATTTTGAGTGCCCCGAGCCTTACGAACCGACCAATGCACCTTGCGTCTGCCGTCTTCGGTTACGACATTGACACCGTATCCACGGGAAATAAAATTCTCATTGATGATTGCAAAACGGTGGGAATTGCGCGGAAGGTTCATGGATACTTTGACGGGGTTGTTATCAGAAACAAAAACCAAGTGGGCTTCGATATGCCAGATATCAGACCGTGCTTTGGCCGCCAGCGGAAAATCCAACACGACCGCTTTGTACAAAAACACAACCAACCCCGTGAAAATCAGAATCAAGGTCAGGTAAATAAGGTGCTTTTTTGTCATTGATCAATATTTTTCTGACAAGCGGGTTCAAGGGTAAAGGTAGCCGAGGAATCCACCAAAAATGAACCTTTAAGGTAACTGCGCCCGATAAGCATCTGATAATTAAACTTACTGCGGTCTTCTAAATTGATTTCAACTTCTTTATAGACGGTCCCCAGGCAAATTCCCAGTCGGATGACAGGGCGCATCGCAGATTTCCTGTCATGCTGCTTGATCTTGGCCGTTCGAATAACCCGGGTCTCGATGCGCTCAACGCGACCTTTCCAGTTCGTCATGTCAAATCGAACCCATTTCGCTCCGTTAAGCTCAAATTCTTCGATATGTTTTGCATCTAAAGATGAATGCCTGGCACCGGTGTCAAGTTTAGCCTTGATCTTCAGATTACCCGGAAAAATGCTGACTCTTTCTACCCATCCGGCAACACGCAAATCATTGCCTGGAGGTGCATTTTCGGCAACACAAAATGAAGTAAAAAGAATACATAAAAATACAAAAACGTTTCCGGTGGTCTGCTTTAGGTTTTTCATGATCAATACCTGGCAGCGAAAAAGGGGTCCATTGTAATACGCCTTTTTTACCAGTGGGGTTGATTGCCGATACGTTTGCCCATGACCTCCAGGGTTTCGGTTACCACCACGAAAGCGTTCGGGTCGATTTTGCGTATAATCTCCTTAAAACGCGACAGCTCCGTGAGCGTGATGACCGAATAAAGGATGTGCAATCGCTGCCGGGAAAATCCGCCTTCACCCTGCACGATCGTCACACCTCTTTGCAATTTTTCCATTATGTGTTTGCAAATATCCTCCCAGCGCGAGGAGATAATCATGACGGCCTTGCGCTGACTGAGCCCGATGAGCACCAGATTAACAAAGTATGCATTGATAAAAAAATAAATCAATGTGTACAGCACGCGCTCCATCGGCAGTCGCAACAGCGCAATCAGCAGCATTATGGCGTGGAAAATCATGACCGTCGTTCCCGGTCGTACGGAGAATCGTTTAAATAAAATGATCGACAGAATATCCAGGCCGCCGGCGGAACCCAGCGAGCGCAAGATAATGCCCGACCCGATTCCCGTGATTATGCCGGCCGCCAGGGCATTGAGAATCATGTCTTGAACAGGGAAAACCGCGTACGGCCAGAACATTACCGCTGAGAAAATAAGCATGCCCGCCAGGCTGTACCAGAAAAAGCGCCTACCCACAAATAGCCAGCCAATGACAAACAGGGGGATGTTCAGCAAAAAATAAATAAATCCGATGGGTAGAGACGGAAAAACGTAATGACCAAGGAGGGCCAGGCCGGTTATACCGCCGGCCAGAAATTGTCTGGGAACCAGAATTCCCTTAATCGCCAATGCGCAAAGAATGCTGCCCG
Source organism: Deltaproteobacteria bacterium (assembly GCA_024639185.1). Lineage (GTDB taxonomy): Bacteria > Desulfobacterota > Desulfobacteria > Desulfobacterales > JAHEIW01 > JAHEIW01. The sequence continues at coordinate 2,409 of JAHEIW010000353.1, forward strand.
CAAGAATCAGCAACAGGTTCCATAATACGGTGCGCACGAATTGCACTTCATTCCTTGAAAAATGCTTGAGTAACAATTCGGTTTTCATTTCAGATCAACTCCCAGTCCGGGTTTGGATGCTGGATAAAGAATGCCCTTTTTCAAAATAACAGCGCCCTCGGCAGGATCGTTTAGCAGATCCAGATGGCCGTCCAAATCTGCATACATCACATTGGGTCGCGCCAGCGCAAAGTGCAGACCGGCCGCGATGCCCAGTGCTGATTCGTCC
>JAHEIW010000354.1 GCA_024639185.1 Deltaproteobacteria bacterium
GATAAAATGATATTCATCCTTCATACCTGCTTGGTATTTTGAGATAGTTCTATAATTTGTTTAACCAGTGGTATTAATATGTATAAATAATTTCGCATTAATTTTCATGCAGGATTTAGGTAGAAAATTATTTGACAATGCCCGGCCGGCAGATTTAATACTTCTATGTGTAGCGCTTACGATGGACGCGCTGGCAACGCATTCTCATCGGAAAGGACGGATATGAAGTGGTTTAAAAGATTGCTCGGGCTGCTGCTGGTTCTGATCATTGGGGTTATCATTGCCGTTCTGACCGTTATCAATCCATTCGGTCCTTCACCGTTTAACCGCTATACCAAAAGCGGAAGCCTGGAATTACCGGGTTTGAAAGCGCCGGTCACGGTGCATCGCGATGAAAAGGGCATGGCCTATATTTACGCCGCCAATATGGAAGATCTTTTGATGGCCCAGGGGTTTGTGACCGCTCAGGACCGGCTCTTTCAAATGGAGCTGACCAAGTTGTTCGCATCCGGCCGCATCAGCGAACTGGACGGAGAAAAGGCCAGGCATTTAGACATCCGTATACGCACATTGGGCTTCGCCCGCAACGCCGCCCGACATGTCCAATTGCTCGACGACCGAACCCGCATTTTTTTGCAAAAGTACGTCGACGGTGTGAATGCTTATATCGAGACCCGACCGCAAAATATACACCTGGAATTCAAATTGGCCGGGATACAGCCTTCGAAGTGGAGCAGCTCAGATCCCCTGACGATCTTGTATTTCATGGGTTGGAATAGCGCGGGCAATATGGAGGCGGAGATCATTGCCCAGATGCTGGTCGAGAAACTGGGCCCTTTAAAAGCAGCCGAAATATTTCCTCTCAACATCAATCCCGACGATGAGCCCGGTGCAGGCGCTAATCTGCAGAAACCGACTCTGGCGGCTGCCAACCTGCGTGCGGCGCTTGACAAAACGCTGCTGTCCTATCTGGACACCGGTTCGTTGCGGCTGGGCAGCAACAACTGGGTCGTCGATGCGAGTCTTTCGCACGGCGGCAAGCCCGTTCTGGCCAACGACCCTCACCTGGAGACGACCATATTGCCGGGCCCCTGGTATCCCTGCGGCCTGATCACCCCACAAATGCGGGCGGTCGGCGTCACCATTCCCGGAACAGGTGGGATGGTTGTCGGCCGTACCGGGCACATCGCCCTCGGTGTGACCAATGCCTATTCTGACACCCAGGATCTGTATGTTGAAACGCTCGACCCCACCAGCCCGGGCCACTATCTCGAAGGGGGTCAGTCCATACCGTTTAAGGTCATCACAGAAACCTTGAAATTTAAGGATGATAGCGCTTTAGGCGGGTACCGCACCGAGGACATCATCATCCGTTTGACCCGCAGGGGGCCGGTCATCTCCGGCATCATTCCCGGGTTGCAAACCGACAAGGTTATTTCGATACGCTGGTCCAGCTCGGAAGCCATGGCTTCCAGCATCGGGTTGGAATGCTTGATGACGTGCCGGACCATCTCCGAGGTTCGGCAAGCCCTCAAAAATGTCAATCAAATCGCTTTGAACTTCGTTTTCGCTGATTCCCGAGGAGATATCGGATGGCAGACCACCGGCAAACTGCCGATTCGCATCCAGCGCGAAGGCCTCCTTCCTTATGTCGTCAAAGACCGCAACGATAACTGGATCGGCTGGATCCCCTGGCAGGACATGCCCCACAGCGTTGAGCCCGCCCGCGGCTGGGTCGGCACCTGCAACCACCTGACCGTCGGTCGGGCTTATCCCTATCACTACAGCACTTTTATCGCACCTTCGTATCGCTATCGGCGGCTCAGCCAGTTGATGGCCACCCCCACCAAAAAGTCGGTGGATGACCACTGGCAATTCCAGCGTGATACGCTCAACCTGATGGCCCAAAAAATCGCCCCAATCATGGCGCAGGCCCTGGTGGCGCATTCGGATACCCGCATAATGGGCCGGATCCTGGCCGGATGGGATTTTAGCGATAGCCCGGATGGTGCCGCACCTACGATTTTTCAGGCCGTCTACCGTGAGTTCGCGCTGCTGGTGTTCGCCGATGAACTTGGCGACAGACTCGCTACAACCATGCTCAAGAACAGGGGTTTCTGGCAGGAACGACTCCAGAAAATGGTGCTCGCAGGCATCTCTTCATGGTTTGACAACGTCCGGACGGCCGACCGCCGTGAAACCCGCGACGACCTCTTTCATCAGGCCGGTTTAAATGCAAGCCAACATCTGGCCACGCTTCTTGGAGCAGATCCTGAAAATTGGAGCTGGGGAAAAGTGCACCGCCACGAATTTTTAAGCCCTGTCAGGCGCTCGGGTGCCGGCAAGAATTTTCTGGGCGGCGGTTCGCATCCAGCCGCGGGTTCCGCAGAAACCCTTTACCGCGGGATCTATGATTTCAAGACGCCTTTTAAGATTAAGGTTTCAGCGTCCCTGCGGATGGTCGCAGACATGGCCGATCCGGATAAAATCCTGGCCGTTTTGCCCGGCGGTGTGTCCGGGCGCCAGTTCGATCCCCATACCACCGACCAGGTCGCCCCCTTTATGAACGGTGAAAAGCGCTACTGGTGGTTTAGCGACAAAGCCATAGAAGCGCACACCCGTCACACCCTGATCTTGAAGCCCCGCTAGCAGCGTCGGCGATTAAACCAGAAAG
>JAHEIW010000126.1:0-8377 GCA_024639185.1 Deltaproteobacteria bacterium
GCCGGAAATGATTTTGTTTTAAAACTCCGGTGATCAGATCGCCGTTTTCAAGCAAAATTTCGGTACCGTTCTGATATCTTTCCGCAAATTCGACGCGGTTGATATCCCTGGGCTGAATCGTTCTGGTAATAAAATTGGCCCGAATTTCAAGTTTGTCATCTAAAAATTTTGCGGAAAAGCGATCGTTGTTTTTCATCGTGACGATAGTGGTTATGGTCCGTTGACTCGGCCCGTAAAATTCCCGCCAAACTCTTATTATCCTATTTTTATCTATTTTTCGTCTTTTTCCATCTTCCTGAACAAATTGAATGCCGTCGGTTAATAGCATTCCGCTGAATAGGTCATTGTTGATGGTTTCGATTACCCATTGCCCGGCGGAGCCCTCTACAAAGCGGATACTTTTTAAAAACTTTTTTTCAATTTGAATTTTCCCATAGGGGGTCATCAACGAGAAAGCCGGGCTTTGAAGAGTGCCGACCAGTTTATCTTCATTTTTGATGTAGACGATATCTGCCTGACTGACAGCCGGGCAGATAAAAGCCATAACCGTCAAAATGATAAAAACGCGTCCGAAATTTTTCATAAGGCTAAACCCTTTCAGGTTCCATATATTGAGTGCTAAACCTGATGATAAAGATAGCATCTGATTATATATCGACCAATTGGCTGAAAAACTTAATTTAAAATGGGTCCGGGCCATGTATCGCCTTACATCCGGGTTATCATTCGGGCGGGCATAAAGCCCGCCCCTGCTATTGAATATATTTGCTGTGAAAAAACAGGATCGGGAATGGCGCATGGCGCATAGGGTAGGGGCGATGTATATGAATTTAGAGCTGTACAACAAATCCAATCTTTACCTGCAACGGGATAGCGGGTAACGGACTCAACCCGATGATGAAATCAGAAGAGGAGGGCGAGAGTGAAGATCGCCAGGTTGCCCAGACAATGAATGATCATCGGAACCAGAAGATTTTTCTCGACTTCATAGGCAACGGCAAACAGGATGCCGCCGATAAGCTGGGTCACGGGTAAGATACTACCGGCAGTGTGGGGCATTATAAAAAGCAAGGTGCTGAGTAAAATGGCGGTCGGAACACCCCATCTTCGAAAAAAGCCAAAAAGAATGCCCCGGAAAAATATTTCCTCTGCGATGGGACCCAACAATACGCCTACCAGAAAGAAGATGATCAGCCGGCTGCTTTCAGGTGGAAGTTGCATTCGGAAAAGTCCGCTGATCTTAAAACCCGCCAGATGGACGATCAGCAAACCGATTGCAGCCGCCGCCCCAAATGAAACCGACCAGATCAGCCCCTTTTTAAGGCCACCATAAAAATTGGGCCATTCCAGTCCAATGCTGAAGATGCGCTTCTGCTGAAATTTTACGATGGCGAGCAGGGAAATAATTTCAGCGGCGCGGGCCAGTCCCAGACCGGTAAGATGCGTGACAATGCTCTGGCTGATCAAAAACCGGACCGTGATCTCCACAACCACGATTGCCGCGATTGCCGCAATTACAGTGCTTAATTTGATTTTGTTTGTCTCCATCCGATTGAACGCAATGCTTTATAGGCATACCACTGGATGTACCAGTTATCCGTGGTCGTGATGATTTGCATAATTTCATCCGTCATCTCACGGTTGCCTCTTTTGCCGAGCGCAAAAAGCGCCATCGTTAAGACATTGGGATGCGGATCATTTAAAAAATGCAGCAAATCATTGTAAGTCGCCGGATTTCTGGAATTGCCTAAAGTCTTTACAAGCCAATATCGCTCAGCAATATGATTGCTCCTTAACAGGGCGGGGTAGGATTTAAACTCGCTGATTTCCAACCCTTTTTGGTCGATTATTCTTAGAGCACCCACCCGCGTTTGCCAGCGCTGTGAGCCAATTGCTTCCGGCAGATTCTGATCGGAAACATCCTGGCCCCTGCTAAATTGAAAGGCAAACAACAATATAATGCAGATAACAAAGCAAAACATCGAAGCTATGATAGAAGCTGTTTTTGAATTGAAGAAAAAACCGACCAGTAAACTGGTCAATCCGTGCGCAATAACGTAAACCGCCAGCGGAAACCCAAACAATAAACAAATGAAGGTCAGCTGTCTTAACAGGCTATTGGTGTCGCTTTGATTCTCGAACTCTCTTATAAATTTATTCGGATCAGCAAGGAAGGCTTTCGTTGATACCTGTATCACAGCCTTGTCACGGTTTTTTAAGTTTAAATCATCTTCTATGGCAACTATATTTAAGTCAGCATTAACATCCCCTTTAAGGGGAATGTAGTCATAATTGAGCAATATGTTTTCTAAGACCATACCCGTGTTATTGACATCAGTATGGATCACAGCAGTCTTGAGCATCTTCTGGGTTAAAGACTTGAAGGCTTCGGCAGGATACAGGGTATATTTATAGTAAAAGCTGTTTATGCGAGCGCCGATCGAATTGGATAGCAGATAAATGTCGCGGAAATCGGTAAACATGCGGCCATCGATTTGCCAGCCCAGCAACAATGCCAGCACCAATACCGGCAGGATATGGATCATATCATTCGGGCGCGGAACCTGTCTGCTTGCGTAGGCCATGCTTCTGGAAACAATGACAAAGACGGCCGGAGGGACAAGCAAAACGGTTAATGTTAAAAAAAGGTTGAAACCGGCTATGTTCAAGGCGAGCAAACAAACCAGCCAGAGCAGTAGATAAGTGTAAAATGCATATTTGTTGCAGGAGAGGATGCGGTTCCAGATCCAGGCCAGCGCCAGTGTTATAAATGATATGCCGGCTCCAATACTAAAGGTAAAAAAAAGGCCTCCTGCAAAAGCAGGCCAGATATCCTTTAAGCCGTCCATTACCGGCCCATGAGGTATGGTCAGGTAGCCGGCACTTTTTATCGACAGCAAACTGTCATGTAATGAGGCGTTGGATAGATAAACGTGGCCGGTCGCCAGAATCTGTGTCAGAGCCATCCCAAGGAGCAAAGCCGAAAAGGGATATACTATTGTCAGTCTTTTTCGCATAACCAATCAGTTTCCAACCGGAAATGGCCCTTTTTCGCTTTGTTTTAATGAGCTGCGTTCTCCGCGGGTTTATGACCTCAACGTACTACAAGTACACCTCAATCATAAACCCTTGTGCGGATTGTTGAACCCTTCAATGCAAAAAAACAAGGAGTGAAATCCCGCCGTATGGCGGGGCTCATCGAAAAAACTGCTCATTTCCAAATTGGAAACAAATTCGTGTCAATGTCAATTTTCGAATGAACACCAATTAGTGTCTATCTTACAGGATCCAAAGAACAAACCAGTCTGTTGGATTTTTTATCAATAGTTTTTCAGTTTTCAAAAATTTGCTAACCACCTATCAATATGGTATATTTTTACTATTATAAAGGCTTATTGCATTAAAAAAAAGACGAAATGTGATTTCCGGGTAAATTAAACGACAGGATATCATCTATTGATCGTTGCCATTCACCAGCCCCAGTACCTGCCCTGGCTCGGGTATTTTGATAAAATGAGCAGAGCGGATGTGTTTTGCTACCTGAATGACGTCCAGTATAAGAAAAACGAGTGGCAAAATCGGAATCGCATTAAAAACGCCCGGGGCTGGCAATGGTTAACGGTTCCGGTCCGTTACCATTTTCCTGAAAAAATCAATGAAGTAAAGATCAACATCACAACCGGCTGGCAAAAAAAACACCTTCAGGCTCTGGTCACCAATTACAGCCGGGCTCCCTTTTATAAAACCTACAGCACCATTTTTGAAGAAACATTTGCCCGGGAATGGGAGTTCATATCCGAACTCAATATTCATCTGCTGGAGCACCTGAGAGAAGCATTAGGCATGAATACAAAGACGACTGTCATTTCTTCGGATCTGGAGTTGAGAGAGGAACCCACCGACCGGCTGATCGATATCTGCAAAGCCACGGGAGCAGATACATACCTGGCAGGACCGGACGGCACCAAGTATATGGACCTGCAACGGTTTGAACAAAATGGAATTAAAGTGATGACCCAGGAATTTAAACATCCGGTTTATCCGCAATTGTTTGACGATTTTGAATCTCACATGTCGATTGTGGATCTGCTGTTTAATTGCGGCCCGGAGAGTCTGGACGTGATCGAGAGAGCGAATGAAGGCCTCTCTTGATTTTGGAATTTGGATTTTGGAATGGTGCTGGTTGAAAAGCAATGAAGAGCGATTTTGTCGGCGATTATATCTAAAATCCAAAATCTAAAATGATATTCACTCCAGTACTCCGGCAGCAATCTGGCAAAGAGATACTCCCTGCGACTGATTTGAAGAAACTATTGTACTGATATAGAGGAACCCATGCAAAAAGCAACGATTCTCGCAATTGGCGCCCATCCGGATGACATTGAATTCGGCTGCGGCGGGACACTGATAAAATATAGCGAAAGAGGCCACCGGCTTTTCCTGTCGATTATGACCGAGGGTGGACTTGGCGCGGAAACCACAACCCGGGTTGAGGAGCAACTGGCTTCAAAAGCAATTCTGGGTGCTGAAGACATCTTCTGGGGTGGATATGAAGATACCCACCTTGTGGTGGATATCGAGTTGATCGGTAAAATCGAGAAGGTTATCAAAAAAGTAAAACCGGATTTTATTTTCTGCAACTTTCCTGAAGATACCCATCAGGACCATCGCCATCTCTCCCAGGCGATTATGTCTGCGACGCGATATATTCGCAACGTCTTGTTCTTCGAAGGGCCGACGACCCAACATTTTGAGCCCCACGTTTTTGTCGATATTTCCGATACCCTCGATAAAAAAATTAAGGCCCTGCAAGCGCATCGATCCCAGGTGATGAAAACCAACATCGAAGACTTATCCATTGTTGAGGTGGCCCGCTCAAGCGCCAATTTTCGCGGCATCCAGGGCAGAGTTAAGTATGCAGAAGCGTTTCACAGCTTACGCCTGTTTATTAACATATAAGCTCACTTGCCAATTTAATAATTAAGAGTATTAAATTATCATCAAAAATCCGAAATCCGAATCTCGAAATTATTTCGGATTTCGGGATTCGGATTTCGAATTTTGATAAATTTCAATAAATAGAAATTTCTCCTTTATAAATGGTTATGGCCAATACCCCTCAAATTAGCGACACCTTTATCCCTCACTCCCGGCCAAGTCTTGGCGATGATGAAGCACAGGCGGTTGCAGCGGTTGTCAGATCCGGCCACGTGGCCGAAGGAGAGGTTGTCGGCCGGTTTGAAAAAGCCTTTGCCAAAAAGATGGGTGTTCAGCATGCCGTGGCGGTAAGTTCAGGAACGGCAGCGCTGCATCTGACCTTGCTGGCAATGGGCGTGGGCCCCGATGATGAGGTCATCATCCCCAGCTACGTTTGCACGGCCCTGCTGTACGCAGTCCAGTATGTCGGGGCCAGGCCGGTGCTGGCCGAGATCGCGCCGCATACGTATAATCTCGATCCGGGTGATGTTGAAAAGAGAATCACCAGACGCACAAAAGCCATTATTGTGCCGCATATGTTTGGATTGGCGGCCGATCTGGACAGGCTTTTGAAACTGGATGTACCGCTTATCGAAGATTGCGCCCAGTCCGTGGGGGGGACCTACCGGAATAAACCGCTGGGCACCTTTGGTGAAGCGGCCGTTTTTTCCTTTTACGCCACCAAGGTGATGGCCACCGGTGAAGGGGGCATGGTGGTTGCCAGATCACCGGAAATCATTGACCGCATCCGGGATTTAAAAACCTACGATCAGAAGAAAGCCAATCGGGTGCGCTATAATTATAAGATGACCGATATACAGGCCGCTATGGGTGAAGTGCAACTCGGGCGGCTCGATGATTTTATCGCCCGCAGACGAAACATTGCCCGGAGCTATATCCATGGGCTTAAATCCCTGGCAATTAAATTTCCTGAAGATCCGGACCAGCACATCTATTTCCGCTTTACCGTCGGGCTAAATGCGGATTGCGAGCCGATCATTGAGCGTTTGGTGGATCAGGGCATCGGATGCGCCCGGCCGGTATTTTTGCCGCTCCACCGCCATTTTAAAATGGACGGGTATCCGCTAACGGATCAAGCCTGGAAAACCATCCTGTCCATCCCCATTTATCCATCACTCGCGGATGAAGCGGTGAATCAAGTAATTACCCGTTTTATCAGCAATATTTAAAATTAGGCGCTGAATCGGCAACACGCTGACAGGGATGGAATAATTTGCCGGTATTTTGACAGGTTGACTGACTGAAGTCATAAATTGTCAATTATTAAAAATAAATACAAATACTTAAACACCCTCTTTGTTTCCCGCCAAATGGCACGAAATGTGCACACACTGCTATAAACGCATTGTTTTAATCTCATTTGTGAACAAATTCAGCTAAATTTCTTATTATATTCATTAGTTTCGGTAAATATCAATCGGCTTGATGTTGGCAAACACGCATCCCTTAACCGGGACCGCCAAAAGATTGTCAGGAAATTTCTATAATATATTCTGTATCTTATGGTTGAAATTGTAAAAGACAAAACGCCGAATAATTTTGCTAATCCCGTTGTCCTGCCGCTGCCATCCGTGCCGGGGCCGACCCGTGTCGAACTGATCGTCAGTCACGAAGAAACGGGTAAACAAACTGGTATCATTGAGACTTTTTCGCGGGTTTTGAACATAAACTTTTTCCTCTACCTGGGAGTGGTTGTTCTGGCCGGTGTGCTCTTTGTGCCTCATGTGCAAGGGTATTTTTCGCAATTCGGATTGAGATGGGCCCATATCTTATGCCTGGCATTCGCGCTTTCGTTCAGCCTGAACCCGGTTTTTGCCGGGATTGCCAGAAAGCTGAACATCCTTGACATGCCTGATGCCCGCAAACTTCATTCAGAAGCCACTCCCCTGCTGGGTGGTGCCGCCGTATTCATTGGTTTTGGCGTTGCTCTGCTGATGAATGGCATATTTTCAAAACCGGTTCTGATGATGTTGCTGACATCCTTGATTCTGTTTGTAATCGGCATCATCGACGATTTCAAAGAAATATCAGCGGGTCTAAAACTGGCGGCTCAAATGATCTGTACGCTGTTGGTAATGAGTTGTGGGATTATACTGCGGGTTTTACCGATCGACCTGGGTATTTTAGCTTCTATCGGAAATTTTCTGCTAACGGTATTCTGGATTATCGGCATCACCAATGCCATGAATTTTTTTGACGGCATGGATGGACTGGCTGCTGGACTGGGTGCATTAATTTCATTTTTTCTGGGCGTGGTGGCCTTTCAAACGGCCCAGCCCTTTTTGGGCTGGATCGCTGTTGCCATGCTCGGTGCCTGTCTGGGCTTTTTGCCGTTTAATTTCCGACCCCAAAAAAGCGCGGCCATTTTCCTGGGAGATGCCGGCAGCGTGGTGATCGGTTTTATTCTGGCATGCCTGGCTGTGTATGGAGATTGGGCGCAGAGTGACCCGGTGGTGGCCCTGGTTTCGCCGGTTTTAATTTTTTGGATTCTGATCTTCGATATGGTGCACATCACCATCGATCGGATCGCAACCGGAAAAGTTAAAAATTTCAAGCAATGGATCGACTACGTCGGGAAAGATCACCTGCATCATCGCCTGGCCAATGTACTGGGTGGCAGAAAACAAAGCGTGCTGTTTATCTATTTGCTGGGGCTCTGCCTGGGAACCAGTGCGGTGGTGCTGCGCAATGCAAGGCCAATGGATGCTTTGTTGCTCATTATTCAGGCCTGCATCATGGTGGTGCTGATTACGGTGCTGGAGCGGCGCGGCCGGTTGGCCAATGGAACCCTAAAGTCCAAACGTCAACGGGAGGTCTGAAAATATAGATTCAACGAGGTTTTCTATATTCATTCAAAGATTCACTGTTTGTTTATTAGTTGGAATAATGGAAGGGTGGAATGATGGAATACTGGTTGCTTCAAAAGGACGTGAACTATTTTAATTATTCACCAAGACTCATTGAGATCATGCTTGCGAGCGCCCAAAACCATTCCTCCATTATTCCATTATTCCAACATTCCCTTCGGACACAGGCTCTGCGTTCCGGAGACCCATATGGGCGAATTCTCCAATAAATATTTATTTGAGGATATGAATCGTGGTGCAGTTTAGAAAAATCGAAAATCAACCGCAGACATCAAAGGGCGCAGCTGCGCTTAAAACGGGCAAACTCAGTTTTGCAAAACTACCTGGAAGCACAACCGCCGATCATAAATTGGGAACAGCACCCGTACCCGATAAAAACCGCAAATTTTTTTATGATGAAGCTTCGACATACATCGGTGAAGTTTTCAATGCCTTGCGCAACCGTAAAGGGTTCAACCCGGAAACGGGTTTTGAAATTATAAACAAAATTGTGGCAGTGAATTACCCGCAGG
>JAHEIW010000126.1:8477-9854 GCA_024639185.1 Deltaproteobacteria bacterium
TATGATGAAGCTTCGACATACATCGGTGAAGTTTTCAATGCCTTGCGCAACCGTAAAGGGTTCAACCCGGAAACGGGTTTTGAAATTATAAACAAAATTGTGGCAGTGAATTACCCGCAGGATCCTGTCCTGAGCCTGGCGCTGCACCGGGATGACTGGCAGAAGTATGTTATCTATCACCCGGTCAATGTGGCCGTTTTCGCGATCAAGATAGCCGATCACCTTGGCTTTGAACGCGCCAAACAGGTGGAAATCGGTATGGCAGGTTTACTCCATGATGTGGGCATGGCAGCAGTGCCGGATAGCGTTCTGTTCAAACAGGGTCGGCTCAATGACGATGAAACCAAGATCTTCAGGCAGCGTCCCAATCTAAGCTCAAAAATTTTGCGGCAGATAAGCCCAGAATATGCCTATCTGGCAGAATGTGCGGCCCAGGTCTATGAAAGGATCGACGGCAGTGGATACCCACGCGGCCTGAAGGCAGATGAAATGCATGAATATGCCCAGATTATCGGGCTGCTGGATATGTATGAATCCCTGATTCATACCAGACCGCAGCGGGGCAAACTGACCCCGTTTGCGGCCGTCAAAGAAATAATCAACTCCAGCAAAAGTCATTTCCGCAAGGAATATTTAAAAGCGGTTTTGAGTGTTTTTACCGCCTTTCCGATCCACAGTTATGTGCGCCTGAATTCGGATGCCATCGGAAAGGTTATCGAAATCTATCCGGATCAACCGTTTCGGCCCAAAATCCAGATAGTGTACGATTCTCAGAAAAGAAAAGTATTGACCGAAAAGATCGTGGCGCTACCCGAGGATCCGTTGTTGCACATTGTGGATTCGATCAGTGAAAAGGAGATCCGTCAAATGGTGGGCGCATGATGCAATTATTTCATCAAACGCGGTAAGTGGTTAAAAAAATGAATTTTTAATAAATTTGGGATTAAGTTTTTAAGGTTTTTTACCGATATAGCTCATGTGTAAATGAAAAGGTCACGAGAAGTAATAAAACAACATAATTTCATATACTTAGGCGATATCTCAATTCAGAGAAATTATGGCAGATAGGGTTTGAACACTTTTTGATCGACATAGATTATAGCAACAAGGGAATATTTTTTTTATGTATTTAGAGCATTGGGGTATCCATAAAACGCCATTCGGCAATGTACCGTCAAGAGATGTTTTTTATCGATCCCCGCAGCATGAGGAAGCGCTGCGACGGTTGCTGTATGCGATAGAGCATCGTAAAGGGGTTGCCATGCTGACCGGCGAGGTCGGCTGTGGTAAAACCACCGTAACCAAGGCGCTCAATAATCACCTCAGCCGGGACCAGTTCCAGTTTGAGATACTGTCCAACCCGGCCTTGCAGCCAAC
>JAHEIW010000037.1:0-31315 GCA_024639185.1 Deltaproteobacteria bacterium
AATTTCCGAATACGGATACCAGCGAGGACCATCGCGATGACATGGGATATTCATTTAGCAAACCCGTTGTGGTCAAGTCTTACAGCAAATCTTATCCCTGGATTGTCATTTTTGGAAACGGTTATAACAGTCCTGGTCAAGGCTCGGTGCTCTTTATCCTGGATGCCGCCAGCGGCTCGGTGATTCGCAAGATTGAAGCCGGCTCCGGCCCTGACAACGGACTTTCCAGTCCCATTGCGGTTGATATCAATTTTGATGATGTGGTGGATTTTGTTTACGCCGGCGATCTAAAAGGCCATCTTTGGAAATTTGATTTGACCAGTGAAAACCCGGCCCAATGGGCCGCTGCATTTAAGAGCGGCGGTCAGGCCGTGCCGCTGTTCAGTGCCACCGATCCGTTCGGCAACCCCCAGCCCATCACCACGCGGCCAGACGTCATGTTTCACCCGGAAAAGCGCGGACTCATAGTTTGTTTCGGCACCGGGAAAATGTTGGCCGGCAGTGATTTAGTCAACGGCCAAATCCAGACACTTTACGGGATTTGGGATTACGGCGATACTATTTTTCAGGCCCCGAATAGCTGGAGCCCTGATGACGACAAAGAGTTTGTGGGTGCTTTGGTTAGCCGCAGCCTGGACCCGGATGTCAGAAAATTATCCAACACCTATCTTTCGGAAAAGGTTAAGCTGTTAAAGCAGACCGCAACCGATTTTGATGTAAATTCCAACAATGGCAACGTTACGGTTCGAATTCTGACTGAAAAAGAGCCCATCTGGGAAACGAGAAGCGACCCGGACGGCGGCGGCCAATTACCGGATCCTGCGGACAGCCAGGTCAATGATGTTGGTTGGTACCTGGATTTGGACGTGTATACCGGTGAGCGGATCGTCAGCAACGTCATTTTGCGGGACGGCATCCTGATTGCCATTGGTTTTATTCCTTCACAAGCCGACTGCGCTTCGGGCGGTGATTCTATTTTTATGGAACTCAACGCTTTTACCGGCGGGACCATCGGTTCTATTCAGTTCGATCTGAACGAAGATGGAATCATTGATGAAGACGATCTGGTTGATGTGAAAATAGACGGCGAAACGGTAAAACTTCCGCCTTCCGGCAAAAAACTGGCCGGCCTGGTGCAATCGCCGGCCATCATTCAATTGAATGAACAAATTGAAAAGAAATATTTAAGTTCTTCGGCCGGCGGCATTATAGAAATTGCCGAAAAGACGGCCCAAACCGGCATCGCCTACTGGATGGAAATTCGGTGATCATCCCGTCCCCGTATGTATATTCGAAATAATCCGTTGCGCTTGAACCGAATTCAACGTCTTTCAGGCTGTCCTGAAAGACGTTTTTATTGACCGTTGGATTTGAACGGGCAGGGGTTTTAGCCCCTGCCCGATGGATGGCTTATTCAATCGGAGAACGGATTTTTGAGCCGGGCTCAAACTCCCTTTCGGCACTGGTCACAATCACGGTGGCGGTGGTATCTTCGGTATGCAAAACCAGTACCTCGGCAAGCTCCACCGGCAGCAGCTTGGTGCGCTGTCGTTTTCTGGGGTGAACCCGTTCTATGACGCGGTAGTAAACATTGTAAAATTGCCCGCGTTGAACGCCGTCTTTTTTGCCTTTATCGATGAATGCAATCATGTGGTCACCGATCAGGCGGTTGTGATCCTCGGCCTTAAAAACCTGTCCCTGCAGGTCTTTTGGGCTTTCTTTAATGACGACATCCGGTAAGCGACGGTAGTAGGGCATGATGTTATCTTCAACGTATATCGGGCGATAGGCCTCGATAACCGTTGCGACGGCATAATTGGGCTGGACCTGGTTGATTTCTACGACTCCGGTGAGCACGTGCTGGATGCCAATATATGAATTGGTGTATTGATCTCGGTGCGGTTTTAATGTTCGGTAAATCGTATAGCGTTTGCCGGGTATGAGTTTAATGTTTTCCGCCGGCCGGATATAGACGGTATCATCAATGCTGATCATCTCCTTGGTTTCCAGGACTTTAAAAATGGCACCGTGAGGTGTCACCGGTTGCTTGCGAACAAATCCCACTCGGTCCACGGCACTATAATTGTAGTGGATGAGATCTTCCAGAGTGGGGGGCACAATCATTGCTTTTTTACCCGCATCTGTATCGCCGGTGGTCTGAGATCCGGTGCGGCGTAATAAACGGATGCGCTCACCCGGATAGATCCGGTGCGGATTGGCGATCTGGTCGTTTTCCCGCCACATCTCGGGCCATAACCAGGCCGAATCAGAAAATTTACGGCTCAAATCCCAGAGGGTATCGCCTTTTTGAACCGTATAATAAAAACCGGTTTCGTGTTTAACGACCTTCTCACCTTCAGCCGCACCAAGCATAAACGGCATGATCAGAAGCATAATCAGCAGGATTGACAACCACATTTTGATTTTTAGGGTTATTTTAACATTCATCAGACACTCCACGGGGTTTTAGTTTATGGTCTGAGCAAAACCGTATTTGCTCGAATTTTTACCAGATTGTTGACGGCAAGCGCTAAACATTCAACCCGGCCGTGCATTGATTTTCATGAAAAATTCAGGTACTTATATATAATAAGATTATCCGTTTATGGCCGAATTGTCAAATTTTTTTGATCCAGACCCAGTGGAATCCGCAACAAAAAAGCTCTCACGGCACAGATGCGTGCTGTGAGAGCTTTCATTTGTTGTTTGCCGGGATTAGGCGAATTGTCGGCGTTTGTTACATCATGCCGCCCATACCGCCCATACCGCCCATTCCACCCATACCGCCGCCGCCTCCGGGCATGGGTTCGGGTTTGTCTTCCGGTTTTTCAGCAACCATTGCCTGGGTGGTCAGCATCAAAGAGGCCACACTGGCGGCATTCTGTAGGGCCAGACGCACCACCTTGGTGGGATCAATAACACCGGCTTTCATCAGATCTTCGTAGATATCGCTATCGGCATTATAGCCAACAGATCCTTTAGCGGCTTTGACTTTGTCGATCACCACCGAACCCTCCAGGCCAGCATTGTTAGCGATCTGGCGCAGCGGTTCTTCAACGGCGCGCATGATCACTTTAACGCCCAGTTTTTGGTCTGCTTTGATTTTCATCTTTGACAATGCGTCCAGACAACGGACCAGTGCCACGCCACCGCCGGGGACAATGCCTTCTTCAACCGCGGCGCGGGTTGCATTCAAAGCATCCTCAACCCGGGCTTTTTTCTCTTTCATCTCAGTTTCGGTTGCGGCGCCAACATTAATAACCGCGACACCACCGATCAGTTTGGCCAGACGCTCCTGCAATTTTTCGCGATCGTAGTCGGAAGTGGTTTCATCAATTTGGGCTCTAATCTGCTTGACCCGTCCTTCCAAGGACGAGCGCGAGCCAGCACCGTCAACGATTGTAGTGTTGTCTTTATCAATCGTGATTCTTTTGGCGTTGCCCAGATCAGAAACCGCTAGATTTTCCAGTTTGATACCTAAATCTTCCGAGACCACCTGACCGCCGGTCAAGATGGCAATATCTTCCAGCATGGCTTTGCGTCTGTCACCAAAACCGGGCGCTTTTACAGCGGCTACTTGCAGAGTGCCCCGCAGTTTGTTGACCACCAGGGTTGCCAGAGCCTCACCGTCTACGTCCTCAGCAATAATCACGAGCGGTTTGCCCATTTTGGCAACCTGCTCCAGGACGGGCAGCAGATCTTTCATGTTGCTGATCTTTTTCTCATTGATGAGAATGTAAGGGTCTTCCAGAGAGGTAACCATTTTTTCCGGATCGGTCACAAAATAGGGGGATAGATAGCCCCGGTCAAATTGCATGCCTTCAACGACTTCCAGTGTTGTTTCCATGCTTTTGGCCTCTTCCACCGTGATGACCCCCTCTTTGCCGACTTTGTTCATGGCTTCGGCAATAATGTTGCCGATGGTTTCATCGTTGTTGGCCGAAATGGTTCCAACCTGGGCAATTTCGCGCTGATCTTTTGTGGTTTTACTTAGTCTTTGAAGCTCTTTGACCGCTGTTTCCACGGCGGCATCGACGCCTCTTTTGATCGACATCGGATTGTTGCCGGCTGCGACGAGCTTTTGGCCTTCTTCGTAAATTGAACGCGCCAGCACGGTGGCCGTTGTCGTCCCATCACCGGCCATGTCACTGGTCTTGCTGGCCACTTCCTTTACCATCTGAGCGCCCATATTTTCAAACTTGTCTTCCAGCTCTATCTCCTTGGCCACGGTCACACCGTCTTTGGTAACCGTCGGGGAGCCCCAGGATTTGTCAAGAACCACATTGCGGCCTTTCGGGCCCAACGTGACGACCACGGCGTCTGCAAGAGTTCTTACGCCGTTGAGCATGAGTTCGCGGGCTTTCATGTCATATTTAATCAATTTAGCAGTCATCTTTATTTAACCTCCATCATATACAGAAATTTTTATCTTTAACCGATAATACCAAGCACATCATCCTCACGCATGATCAAATATTCTTCGCCTTCCATCTTAACCTCAGTGCCGGAATATTTACCGAATAAGATTCGATCACCTTTTTTCGTTTCAAGGGCAATGCGTTTTCCTTTTTCATCAAGCTTGCCATTTCCTACAGCCACAACTTTACCCTCGGCCGGTTTTTCCTTGGCGGTATCAGGAATAATAATGCCTCCCTTAGTCGTTTCCTCTTCTTTAACGCGTTGGACTAAAATTCGATCTTGCAATGGTCTAAGTTTCATTGTCGTAAATCTCCTTGTCAAATAGCTTTGGTCAATATTTCAAAGTGTGAAATTTAATTTGCCATAACGCAGTTCCCCGTCTCTGTTCCGGGCTTAAACGTCACCTCCCTTCCAGCTGGTATTATTAGTCAATAAGCGTCGTATTTTAATACTTGAGAAAGGTTTTTATATTTATAGGCTGACAACTACCGCGCTAGATTTTTTGAAATTATAAGCACCCTTTTGTGTTTGTAAAGAGGGATTAAGCTAATTTTTGAAGTTTTTTTTGGAAATGAGGATCGAGATTGAACTTAATTGTGAAACATCAGTCAGCGGTGTTGGTGCTGGATGATTTGGATTCCTTGTTTATAGTCGATGATTTTGATGTTTGCGATGATTTGGCGTTATTTGATTTTTTGTCGGCGGCGCTGTTGGATTTTGCTTTGTTGGCATAATCGGTGACGTACCAGCCGGTGCCTTTCAAGTGGAAAGTGCTCTGGGAAATAAGTTTATGCAGTTTCCCACCGCAATGCTGGCACTTGACCAAAGGCTTGTCCGAAAACTTCTGGGAAACCTCTACAATTATTGAACACTTTGCGCACTCATATTCGTAAATCGGCATTCTGGCCTGACCTCCAAAAGGGTTTGAATTATAACTCCATGATTAATTATATTGAACGCCTTTATTGCCTGTCAAGCGATCTGAGGCCCTCCGAATCGAAATAACGTCAATTAAATGCACCAAACTATGGGTTCAGCATATGCGCATGCCTTCAAGCGGCTGGCGCCACTTGCGGTAAAATTCAAACACAGGCGACAATCCTGACACTTGCACCTGATTTAAAATGTGGTGTGTGTTTTCATGCACCCGTTTTTCCTCATCCAGCTTTTCGGTTGGCGACGCATCAAAGCTTTGTAGAAATTTGCTGAAACGCACGATATGGATAAGTTCATGGGTAATAATGTACAGACAAAAAGGATAAAGCGTGATTGTCGGGGTTTTCTCTAAAACGGATTTGATGGCGTGGTCCTGCAGACAGATTTTAAAGTAGTCAAATACGGCCGATCCCAGGGCTGTTTCTTTACGCTGGCCCTCATAACGAACGATTTGAGCAAAAGGGCCATCGACGATTTCCTCGGGCGCAAGATCCACCAGGGTTTTGACGTCATATTTCGGGCGCAGCCATTCGCTGGCCGACATCTTGTAATGATTACTGACAAGCTCCTCAGACATCGAGACAACTTTGTTGATGGTGGCAATTTCAGCAGATGAAAAGGTAATTCTGTTTTGCATTTTACGTCTTGGTGCCAAAGCGATACCATTTATTTTGTAGCAGGGGGTTCAAACGCAATTGATGCGGTCGGCGGGCAGCACCCTCTATTTAGCGGCGGTCTGATCAGCAGTCCTCATCAGCGGTGACAGCGGCTAAGGATTCTTGATAGGTAATGGCTTCTTCCAAACGCGTTCGGGCGGCCGCGCTATTTTGAACAAACTTAACCCCCAGCCCCCGATGAATGACCTTTGCCTCTGGCACATTCATATTTGACCAGACCACTTCAGCATTAAGGGCAAAGCGATCCTGATTGGGAATCTCTATGTAGATGCGGAGTTTTTCGTCTAAAGGCACCGGTTCCTGGCAGATGATAAATGCCCCTCCGAGGCTGATGTCTTTTAGGCGGACCTCGACCACCATCTGGCCGAATTCCATTGACGCTGACCAGGATACGGCTATTCTGGGGTGCCGGCGCTGATCCCTACCACTCTTTAACGGAGCCGTGTTAATGGCCTGCAAGGATTGATCATTACCCAGTCTCCGTTTAATAATCTTGTGAAAAAACCAAAAGATGATCAGGCTGCAAAATATGCCCGCCCCGATGCCAATGCTGGTTATAATAATGCCGCTGTCCATATCGCTTGTTATCAACTATAGCATAAGCCGGTTTTGATTTTCAATTCTAAAAAAATATAGACAACCAGCAATCGGGTGTGCTATGGAGTAGTTTTAGCTTTCGTTACTGAAAACATCTTAATAGGGAGGTAGACCATTGGGTAGTGTTGTAAAAAAACGCAGAAAGAAAATGAGAAAGCATAAGCACCGCAAACTTTTGGCCAAAACCCGTCATCAAAGACGCAAGGGCAAATAGACTTACCTGCGGCTCTGCTTTAGGTTTGAAAGCACCGTTTTGCAAGACGGTGCTTTTTTATGCCATCCAGACTAAAATCCTTTCAGATACTTTAAGAACTCTGAATCCGTTGAAAGCACCAGCGAACTGTTTTTGCCCAGTGTCTCGCTGTAGATCTCCAGTGTTTGAACAAAAGAGTAAAATTCAGGATCCTTGCCGTATGCTTCGGCGTAAATGATGGTTGCCTCGGCGTCGGCACTCCCTTTAAGCCTCTGCGCTTTTTTAAATGCTTCGGATTCGATTTCCTGCAAATCTCTTTCCTTTTCGCCCAATATTTTCTGGGCTTCCCCCTTGCCCTCGGAGCGGAATTTTTCGGCGATCTGATTTCGCTCGGCAATCATGCGGCCGTAGACTGATTTTCTAACCTCTTCCACATAATTGATGCGCTTGATTTTGACATCCACCAATTCAATGCCAAAGGGCGTCAGTTTCGGCTGGGCCTGTTCCAATATGCCCTGGGTTATTTTTTGGCGACCCACATCGATTTGGAAGTAGACCCGGGTTCGGCGGGTTGTATCCTCGAGGCCGACTTCTTCGGTGTCCAGTTCACGGTTGGAGCTGCGCACCGCTTCGATCAGGTGGTGGGAGGTGATAAAGTTTCTAACCGCAGGATCGATAATGTCATTGAGCTTTCCAACCGCATTAAACCGGTTGTTGACGGTCTGGAAAAATTTTATAGGATCCACGATTTTCCAGCGGGCAAAGGTGTCCACCCAGATAAAGGTTTTATCCAGGGTAGGGATCTGTCCGGGGTCGCCATCCCATTCCAGCAGGTTTTTATTAAAATAGTTGGCCGTCTGGATAAAGGGGACTTTAAACTTTAAACCGGGATCTGTTTTCGGTTGGCCGACTATGCGGCCAAACTGGGTAACGACCACCTGCTCGGTCTCATCGACCGTGTACGCGGCCCCATAAATGATAAAGGCGATAATCGCCACGGGAATCAAAAAGATGCTTTTCGTTTTCATTTTTCACCACTGTTTTGCTGTCCGGGGCTAAACGATTGTCCCAGGTTGAGTAACGGTAACAGGTTTTTCTGGTTGGAATCGACAATGTATTTTTTTCCTAAATTGGGAAATGTTTTTTGGATGGTTTCAAGATAAAGTCGCCGCTTGGTAATATCTTTGGCATTAACATATTCATTGTAAAAAGCCACAAATCGGTCGGCATTACCTTTGGCGCGGTTCACCTTATTTAACGCATAGCCTTCAGCGGCCCGAATCGTTCTTTCAGCTTCACCGCGGGCGGCCGGGATGGCTTTATTGTAGTCTTCTCTGGCCTGATAGATCATCTGCTCCTTTTCCTGAACGGCCTGATTGACCTCGTTAAACGACGGTTGCACCGGAGGGGGAACGTTGGTTTTTTTCATCTCAATGGTCACAATATGGATACCGGTTGCGGCCTGGTCCAGTTCGGCCTGTAAACGACCCTTGGCCTCGACCGCAATTTCATCGCGCTTGCTGATCACTTCATTGATACTGCGGTCACCGACCACCAGACGCATCGTTGCCTCTGACATATCGCGCAGGATACGGCGCACATCCCGCACCTTGAACAGAAAATCAAAGGGGTTTTTGACCCGAAATTGAACAATCCAGGGCACGATGGCCACATTTAAATCTCCGGTCAGCATCAGCGCTTCACCTGTATTTTCGGTGCCAGTCCTAAACCGCGAGGGCCTTGCCTGCTGCGATCCGGAGGTGCTAAAGCCAAATTCTTCTGTCTGGATCTCGCGTACGTTCACCTTGGTGACTTTTTCGATGCCCAGGGGCAGTTTGAAGTTAAGCCCCGGCTGGGTGGTGCGCGTATAACGCCCGAATAGCTGCACCACTCCGACTTCATTTTGTTTAACGGTATAAACCGACGTCATCGCCAGGGCCACCAGGATAATGATGACAATGAAAAGCGGACCGCCAGGAAATTTGACCTTTTTTATTCTCTCGACAAATTCGTCCATCTGCGGCGGCACACCACCTTTGCCCTGTTGCTGCTGCTTTAATTTTTCCCAATCCCAGGTCATATCGTTGGTCCTTTAGTTTTTTGAAGCTTTGAGCGACTGATGCAGCTTCTAAAAGCCAGACGCCCATTTGAGTTTAGCTTTTTCGTGCCGGGTATGGTGATCTTCTCCGGCAAAAAAGGCGCTGCAAATTATAAAAATTCATAAACAAAATAAGTTAACCGCCCAGTCAAGTCAAGCAAAAAGCAATCACATTAGCATAACTGAGGCGAAGACAAGCCTCACACCTGCCGCAGCGCATTGGCCGTTTGCCGTCAAGCGGCAGCCCGAATACGGTATTTTGCGACAGGTGAATTCGCATGATACAGCACCGCCCTGGCAGATGCGTTTGGGGTTCACCTATGAAGGAAATTTTGCTATAGTCTGAGGACAATGGACGACCAAGACAAGCCATCTGATTTTGTTCATATTGGAAACATCCTTGATAATGTTCTAAAATCCTACCGTACTGAAGCTGATTCCGGGTTACAGGATGTGTGGCATTTATGGGATGCGGCTGTGGGCGAGACGATCGCCCAACATACCCGACCGACAGCATTTAATGGCAACCTTCTGATTGTGAATGTCAGCAACTCGACCTGGATCCACCAGCTGCAATTTCTGAAAAATGACCTTATATCCACGCTAAACACCGCACTCGGAAAGCCGCTTCTAAAGGACATAAGATTTAAAATCGGACCTCTAAAATAGCGGATCGCTATTTTCCTCAGATGTCAGAGGACAGAAGTCAGACGACAGAGGACAGATGAAACTAACGGCAGGTACAGCGATCTATCTGCCATCTGTTTTCTGTCCTCTGTCCTCTGCATTTTACTGACACCTGAAACCCGAAACCTGAAATGTTTTTAGAATCTTGAATGACATGAATCAACAAACAACAGATACCTTTTTTAACGGTAAGCTGCACATACAACAGGATCCCGCCGGCTACCGTTTTTCGATTGACGCCATTTTACTGGCTTCGCATGCCAGGCCGCGCGCCAAAGAACGCGTGCTTGATCTGGGGACCGGTTGCGGTATCATTCCCCTGATACTGGCATACCGCCATCCGGATATCACCGCATTCGGCATCGAGATTCAAAAAGAGCTGGCGCGCATGGCACTCGCAAATGTCAAAAACAATAAATTACAAAATCAAATTACCGTGCTGTGTCAGGATATGCGCGACTTGAAACCGGATATAATCGGCGGGCCGGTGGATTTGGTTGTTTGCAATCCTCCGTATCATAAACCCAAATCCGGCCGCTTAAATCCCGATCGGCAGCGGGCCATCGCGCGACACGAATTAAAAATTAACCTGGCGGAGATGTTGCAGACGGCCAAACGCATGTTGCGAACAGCCGGTCGTTTTGTTACGATCTACGCTGCCGAACGCTTGACCGATCTAATTGTTCAAATGCGGGCGCACGGGATTGAACCCAAATCTATGCGCACGATTCACGGGCAACCGGCGGCCGAAGCCAGACGCATTCTGGTTAGCGGAGCAAAGGGCGCCCAGGCCGGCATCCGGCTGCATTCACCCCTGATTATCTACGATTCTAAAGGGGGATACTCCCAGGAAATTCAGGAGATGTTCGAGCCTTGACAGTGTGATTTAAAGAGGTTATTCAGTACTACCCATAGATCGATGATTCTGTAGACCGGAAGGGTGGCCGAGCGGTTGAAGGCGGCGGCCTCGAAAGCCGTTGAGGGTCTTCAGGCCCTCCGTGAGTTCGAATCTCACCCCTTCCGCCATAAAATTACGGCGTAATTTTATATAAAAAATTTTGGAAAAATTTTTTGCGGAGAGATGTCCGAGCTGGCTGAAGGAGCACGACTGGAAATCGTGTGTGCTGTCAAAAGCGGCACCGAGGGTTCGAATCCCTCTCTCTCCGCCATTGTCGAAAAATGCCTAAAATTGGAAATGCCTAAAGTTAGAGCAACCGATTTGCATTTTAGGCATTTTAGTCATTCTAAACTTTAGGCAATTGACGATGTCCTATCTCGTGCTTGCACGCAAATACCGGCCGCAGACGTTCGATCAGGTTATCGAGCAGCCTCATGTGACCCGCACCCTGAGCAATTCGATTTCATCCAACCGTGTTGCCCATGCGGTGCTTTTTTCAGGGCCCCGCGGAACGGGCAAGACCACTGTGGCCCGGATACTGGCCAAAGCAATGAACTGTGAGGCGGGGCCGCAGGCGTTACCCTGCAATGATTGCCGCTCCTGCCGTGAAATTACCTCCGGCCATGCGGTCGACGTGTTTGAAATTGACGGGGCGTCGAATAACAGCGTCGATCAGGTCAGAGAGCTGCGCGACCACATCAAATACATGCCCGCCCACAGCGCTTATAAAATTTATATTATTGATGAGGTCCATATGCTCAGCATGCCGGCCTTCAATGCCCTGCTCAAAACGCTTGAAGAACCGCCAGCCCACGTTATGTTTATTTTTGCCACCACCGAACCGCAAAAGATCCCGATAACGATTTTATCCCGCTGTCAGCGTCACGATTTCAGACGCATCAACCTGAAATCAATCATCGCCCATATGAAAACCATCTGCCAGCAAGAGCATTTTGAGATACCGGAACAGAGCCTGGCCCTCATTGCGAGCGAAGCCACCGGCAGCATGCGCGATGCGTTAAGTTTGCTAGACCAAGTCATTTCGTGCTCTGAAGGTGAGGCCAGCCATGAGCAGGTATTGGACATCTTGGGTGTCATGGATCGAAAATTTGTTTTTGATCTGTGTGGAACCATCCTGCAGGGCAATGTCAGCGCAATTCTAAATATTCTTGATGATTGCTATAACCGTGGTCATGATCTCAAGAAACTATACGAAGATATACTTGAACACTTCCGAAATTTGCTGGTCGTTAAAATGGGGCGAAATATCGACAAGCTGATTGACCTGCCTGACAGTGAAATCAATCAGATGAAAGCCCAAACAAACGCCGTCTCGGTTAGCCTATTAAATCAGATCCTGGACAATCTTTTTCGGGAGGAAGCGTCGATCCGTTTGGCCACCGATACCAAACTGGCGCTCGAGATGGCTTTTATACGCTTGGATCTGATAGAACCCGCTTTACCGATTGATGAGCTGATTGATAAACTGGATTTGCTCAGGCAGGAAATTCATAGCCAGCCGGTTGACCGCATAGCGGCGCGACCACCAGGTCAGGGTCCGACGGTATCCGCCAGCGAGCGAAAAACCGATGATCAACAGCCGGATGCACCAGCTGATCAGCAGCAGTCTGCAGCTGAAGTGCCATCTGCTGCTGCGGATCCCGCGACTGATCTTGCTGCGACCTGGCGGCAACTGCATGATATTATTTGCAAAGAAAATCAACCGCTGGGAGCGAGTCTGGCAAAATGTCGTCTAAAGCGGGTGTCAGCAGATACCGTCGAAATCGAGGTACTTGATAACGGCTTTACATTGAAAATGCTCGAGCGCGAAAAAAACAAGGCTATTTTAAAAACAATATGCTCTGCGTACTGGGGCGCTGAAAAAACGGTTTTGCTCCGCACCGCCGCAGATCAAGATGCGGAAAGCCCCCAAAAAAAAAACAAAAATGAACAGCATCAGAAGAAAAAGGCATTAAGCCATCCGCTGGTGGCGGATGCCATCGAAATCTTTGATGGCAAACTCATCGATATCAAATTACGCTAACACCGATTTTCAATACCAGACGTTACAGGAGGTAACATCATGAAAGGTATGGGCAATATGATGAAACAGGCCCAGAAGCTTCAATCGCAGATGATGAAGCTGCAGGAAGAAATGGCCGATAAAACCGTTGAAACGACAGCCGGTGGCGGCATGGTGAAGGTCATTGCCAACGGCAGGCAGCAAGTGGTATCCATCCAGATCGAAAAAGAGGTTGTGGATCCAGATGATGTGGAGATGCTTCAGGATCTGATTCTGGCCGCAGTAAATGAGGCCCTGTCCAAATCCCAGGAAATGGCTGCTGCGGAGATGAGTAAGCTAACCGGTGGCTTGAATATTCCCGGTATCATGTAAGATAGGTTTAATTGGTTTGATAGGTTGAATTGGTTTAATTTGTTGCGCCCACTTGTGATGGTGCGCTGAAAGTAAGCCTCAACCAAACAAGAGATCACGTTTTTTCAACCAATTGAACAAATAAAACAAACAAAACCAAAATAACAAAAATTGATATGAGTCATTACCCGCCATCGATTTTAAAGCTGATCAAAAATATTGCCAAACTGCCGGGAATCGGCGAAAAAACCGCCGAGCGACTGGCCTTGCACATACTGCGGTCACCCCGTACTGAAGTTCAAAAGCTTTCTGACAGTATCATGGCAGCCAAAGAAAATATGCGCCTGTGCAAAACGTGTTTTGGTCTCAGTGATCAAGATGTCTGCCAGATATGCTCAAACCCTGCCAGAGATGATGCGCTTTTATGCGTTGTCGAACAGCCAGCGGATATGGTGGCTATGGAAAAATCAGGCGCTTTCAACGGTCGCTATCACATATTGTCGGGGGTGCTTTCTCCAATGAACGGCATTGGACCTGACGATATTCGCCTGGGCGAGTTGGTTGCTAAAATTGAACGCGGCCGGATCAAAGAGGTTGTGCTGGCAACCAGTACAACGGTGGAAGGTGAGGCGACGGCGGCCTACATTAAAGAGCGCCTGGAAAAGTACGCACTTAAAGTGACCCGGATTGCATCCGGTGTGCCGGTCGGTGGTGATTTAAAGTACGTGGATCAGGTCACGTTGAAAAAAGCCATGGAGAAGCGCCATGATATCTAAAGTGCGCACCGCGGATGATCTGTTCTCCTGCCAGCGCTGCGGGGACTGCTGCAAAGGGTACGGCGGCACCTACCTTACGCAATCAGATATGGAGCGTATTTCTCGCTATCTGGGGATGAGATCGGAGCGGTTTATGCGCGATGTGTGTCAGATGTCAGGGGGCAAACCCGTGATTGCCCAGGCCGAAAACGGATACTGTCTGTTATGGGACCAGCAATGCACAATTCATCCGGTTAAACCCCAAATGTGCCGTCGCTGGCCTTTTATTGAAAGTATCCTGGTGGATACCAGCAACTGGCATGCCATGGCGGCTGGCTGTCCCGGTATGCGGGTTGATGTCAGCGATGATCAAATTCGAAAATGCGTTCGCGCTGCCATTCGGAAGAAAATTGACAGTTTATTAAAATGAAAATGGGAGGGTG
Source organism: Deltaproteobacteria bacterium (assembly GCA_024639185.1). Taxonomy (GTDB): domain Bacteria; phylum Desulfobacterota; class Desulfobacteria; order Desulfobacterales; family JAHEIW01; genus JAHEIW01. Next base: position 14,078 of record JAHEIW010000037.1, read on the forward strand.
CCGATCGTCATCAGGCACTTCGATCGTGGGGCAACGGCGTGATGGCGTCGGTTGCTCTGCCGAAGCAACCCGGCCACGAAGGATAGAGGGGAGTGTTGTAAATTCATCTACAGCCCGCAGGTATTACGCCGGCGTGCCAACACTCCGATTTGAGATTAAGGGGCTAACCATCTTCTGGTGCGCTTTTCTTCGGTTACCCGTGATGATCAAAACACCCTATTGATTATGATCGGAATATTTGATTCTGGTGTCGGCGGACTGACTGTTGTCAAGGCAATTCTGGATAAAATCCCAGAATATGACATTGTCTATTTTGGTGATACAGCCCATACACCTTACGGCACTAAAAGCGCTGAAACTGTGGTCGGCTACACCATCAACAATATCAAATTTTTGCTAAGTCAGGGAGCCAAGGTCATCGTGATTGCCTGCAACACTGCGTCCAGTGTTGCCACAACGCAGGTTCTCGAACAATTTGCGCTTCCCATTTTCGAAGTGATTACGCCTGCAGTGACCCAAGCAGTGGAAGCGTCGGCAAATCTGAACTTTGGCATTATCGGCACCCGCGCAACCATCTCCAGCGGCATTTATGAAAGAAAAATTCTCGCACACCGCCCCACCGCCCGTATTCACTCTGTTGCCTGTCCGCTGCTGGTTCCTCTGGTTGAAGAAGGGTGGCTGAAAAAGCGTGAAACAGCGATGATTGTTAAAAAATACCTTCAGCCGCTTAAAACCCGTCAGATTGACACTTTGATACTGGGCTGTACCCATTATCCGCTCCTGAAAAATGTCATCCAGGCCAAGATCGGAAAACGGGTTGAACTCATCGACTCGTCAATCTGCATCGCGGAAGGCATCCAACATTTTCTGGAAAATCAACGCGATATCGAGCAGCAGTTGCGTCAAACCGGTCGTCTGTCACTTTTCGTATCAGATGTGACCGATCAGTTCAAAAAGATTGCGCAATTGACATTGAAAACGAATATATCTTTCGAATGCGTTAAAATTTAAATGCGCTGGCAGCGTAACCATTGATCTAAAAGAAGGGCCATGAGGGATCAGGAAAAAACAAGGCAGCAGCTTATCCGGGAACTTTTGGAACTGCGCGAACAGACGCGACAACTGGAATCAGAGCATCGGCATGCCAGAAAAGCGCTCAGAGAAAGCCAGCAACAGCTGCAGCAAGCTCAAAAAATGGAAACTCTGGGTACTCTGGTCGCCGGGGTTGCCCATGAAATTAACAATCCGATTAATCTGATTATGTACAACCTGCCGCTGATTCAAAAAATCTGGTCCGATTTTTTACCGCTCTTGATTGAACGCAAAAAAGATCATCCGGATCAGAAATTTGGGGGGTTTACTTACGGCTTTCTGGAAGATAATTTATCACAACTGGTTGCGGATATGGATATGGCCGCCAACCGAGTGGCCAAGATCGTTTCGGATCTGAAAAATTTTTCAAAACAATCCAATGTCGCCGAAAAGATGAGCCTGCAGGTCAATACCGCGGTTAAAAATGCCCTGCGCCTGTCTCAGGCCGTTTTGCGAAATTCCGGTGTCAAGATTGAGTTGGAACTGGATGAAGACCTGCCGGAACTGGAAGGAAACCTGCAGAGTATTGAGCAAATTATACTCAATATTTGCATTAACGCCATTCAGGCAATCGATCATGACAACGGCCTGATCCGGATTCAAACCGGATTTGAAATCAAAAACGGACGCATCCTGCTTACCATCAGCGATAACGGCAAGGGCATATCACCGGAAATTGTCGATAGGTTATTTTTGCCGTTTGTCACCGACAAACAAGCCCAGGGCGGGACCGGCCTGGGCCTATCGGTGACATACGGACTGGTGCAGGCCCATGGCGGCGACATCACGTTTGATACCCGCCAGGGCAAAGGCACCACCTTTATGATTGCGCTGCCGACCGTCTTAAAAGGCGAATCCGCTAAAATCCTGATAGTTGATGACGACCATACCATTCGCGCAATGCTGACCGAAGCGCTGACACTCAATCGAAGCCGACCGTTTTTAATAGAAGAGGCGTCCAACGGCATTGAAGCGTCTATCAAGCTGGGCACCTATCGTCCCGACCTTTTGATTTTGGATATGTTTATGCCGGAAATGGACGGGCTTGAGGTTTGCCGGATTATCAAAAACGAACCCGAGCTATCCAATATGAAGGTGCTGATTTCCACGGGTTACCCGGATCACAGCAAACTGGATATCATCGCCAGGCTCGGTTTTGACAACGTCATTTATAAGCCATTTGATCTGGCCGAATTCGTGAAAAGAGTTGAAATGATATTAGCGGCGGACTGAAATCCTTTTCGCCGTCCGGCGGCGAATGCTTGCCAAAGCACAGCAAAGCGTTTTAGATTCTCGTTTCAAGCCGTTTTCTGGATGATGTGAATATCGCGTTTGGGGTAGGGGATTTCAATTCCCTCGGCATCAAATGCTTCTTTGACCCGGTCGGTAATATGTGAAATGGTGTTCATTCGCTGGCGGGCATCTTTGATCCATACCCGCAATTGCAGATCCACTGAAGACTCCCCGAAATTTCGCACGACCACTTTGGGCGCGGGTTCGTCCACCAACCACTCGGTTGCTTCGGCTACCTGCATAATAAGCTTTTTGGCCTTTGATAAATCCGCATCATAAGCAATCCCGATATTAATGCGCACCCGGATTTTTTCGGAGATGTGCGTGTAATTGATAATATCGCGCAACATGATTTCATTGTTGGGAATGATGATAACGATGTTATCGGTGGTTTTAATTTTGGTGGCCCGCAGGCCGATATCAATCACATCTCCCCAGGTAGAACTGCCGGCCGGCGCTCTCCAGACCTCAATACGATCGCCCACTTCAAAGGGTCGGTCAATGATCAGCAAAATGCCCGCAATCAGGTTTGAAAGCGTATCTTTAGCCGCAAAACCGATGGCCACGCCAGCCACACCTGCGCCGGCAATAAACGGTACAACATTCACCCCGAGCATATCGAGAGCGATAATGATCGCCACGGTATAAATGATAAAGTCTGAAAATCGAATCAGTAAATCAAAGGCAATATCATCAATCTGGGTATCGGTTTTATGGGCCACGCGTGATTGCAAATAGCGGATCGTGACGACCAGGAAATTTTTAACCGGCCCGGCAAACAGGATGATAAAAAAGGAATAAAATATCCTACGCACATACGGAAGCTTAAATTGAGCGATGAGGTAAGTTCCGGTTAGCAACGCCAGAGCATAAAAAAGCGCTTTGCGAAAAATTTTAAAGAGCGGCCCTTGAATTTCAATCAGGTTGATTTTTTTCATTCGTCTTTCAACAAATGACAAAATCAGTCGCAGGACAAACCACACCGCTAAAAAAGCGATCAGGGTTAGCGTCATCTTGAATGCGATCTTCAGATAGGGCGCTTCTAGACCGATTAGGGTTTCAAGCCTGGCAAATAGGGTATTTATGTGTTCCATGAACCCCCTTAACTTGTCATATTATTCCCACCTTCTGAATGGGTAAATGTCCTTTTGTTTTTGGGACTGAGATAACCGCATGAGCGCAAAACGATATCAAATGGCAGCAATTTCTCGCATTCAGCGGCAGCGAAATCGCACTCGCCGGGCTATGGCTTTGACCTTAATGATAAAATTGAAATTGTCGGTCAGGTTGCATCCGAGAAAAAGCTGGCCTTAAGGTATTCGCGGTTTAAGCGGGCGATATTGATGATGGACAGCTCCTTGGGGCATGCATTTTCACATTCACGATGATTGGAGCAATTGCCAAAGCCGCAGGTATCCATAGTTTTTACCATGTTCAGGGCGCGTCGCGCAGCTTCCGGTCTGCCCTGGGGCAGCAGGGCCAGTTGAGATACCTTGCCGCTGACAAAAAGCATCGCCGAGGCACTGGGGCAGGCGGCCACGCAGGCGCCGCAGCCGATGCAGGCGGCGGCATCCATTGCTTTTTCTGCAATTTCCTGGGCAATGGGGATTGCATTGCCATCCGGTGCACCGCCGGTATTGGCGGATATGTAACCGCCAGCGGCCATGATTTTATCCAGCGAACTGCGGTCCACAACCAGATCCTTGACAACTTTAAAGGCCCGGGCACGAAAGGGCTCCACCACAATCGTATCTCCGTCTGAGAATTGGCGCATGTGAAGTTGGCATAAAGTGGTCGCTTTTTGCGGGCCATGGGCTCGGCCGTCAACCACGGCACCGCAGGTGCCGCATATGCCTTCGCGACAATCATTGTCAAATGCAATTGGATCTTTGCCTTCCAGCGTCAGCTGTTCATTGACAGAATCGAGCATTTCGATAAAGGACATATGCACAGCTATGTTTTGGGTGGCGATGTTTTCAAAATGCCCTTTTTTTTCACTTTGCTGCTGCCGCCAGACCTTCAGGGTCAGATTGATTGTTTTGGGCAGTTTTTTCATTTATAACTCCTTTGGCTCAACTCCACATTTTCAAATTCCAGGGGCTCCTTGTGCATTTTGGGTTCCTGATCGCTTCCGGTAAATTCCCAGATCGAAACATGCGAAAAATTCTCATCATCGCGTTTGGCTTCGCCTTCCTCGGTTTGCGATTCTTGGCGAAAATGGCCACCGCATGATTCGCTGCGGTTTAAGGCGTCGTAAATCATGATTTCAGCAAAATCGAGACTGTCCGCCAGACGCCCGGCTTTTTCCAGGCTCTTGTTATAATCTTTGTCCAGGCCGGGCACCAACACATTCTCCCAGAATTCGGCCCGTAGCTCCTGAATCAGCGTCAGGGCCCTGGCCAATCCCTGCTCATCACGGGACATGCCGCAATAATCCCACATGACCCGACCCAGTTCCCGGGCGAAGTTGTCGACGGTGCGCTTGCCATTGATGGACTTCAGCCGGTTGATACGTTCACGGGCTGCAAGGGTGCTGTCTTTGAATGCCGCATGATCACTGCTTGCCGGTGAGAGCGTTGTGCCGGCGAAGTAGCCGCCAATCGTATAGGGAACAATAAAGTAACCGTCGGCCAATCCTTGCATCAGCGCGCTGGCCCCCAAACGGTTGGCACCGTGGTCTGAAAAATTGGCTTCGCCGAGGACAAATAAGCCGGGAATGGTGCTCATCAGGTTGTAATCGACCCACAAGCCACCCATGGTGTAATGCGATGCCGGGTAGATCATCATCGGTTTTTCATAGGGTGAGTCGTCGCTGATCAGCTCATACATATCAAAAAGGTTGCCGTATTTTTTGGCAATCGTCTCTCGGCCATCACGACGAATGGCATCGGCAAAGTCCAGATACACCGCACAGCGCGTCAGACCGACCCCTTTGCCGGAGTCGCACTGGGCCTTTGCCGCCCGTGAAGCAACATCACGGGGCACCAGATTGCCGAAACTGGGATATTTTTGTTCCAGGTAATAGTCGCGATCTTCTTCGGGAATATCCTGGGGATCCCTGATATCACCGGAATTGTGCGGCACCCAGACGCGGCCGTCGTTGCGCAGGCTTTCGCTCATCAGGGTCAGTTTGGATTGGTGATCACCGGTATGCGGGATACAGGTGGGATGTATCTGGGTGAAACAGGGGTTGGCGAACATGGCCCCCTGGCGATAGGCGCGAAATCCGGCACCGACATTGGAAGATTCGGCATTGGTGGACAGATAATACACGTTGCCGTAGCCGCCCGTACACAGCACCACCGCGTCGGCGGCGTGGCTTTCCAGTTCGCCATTGATCAAATTGCGGGTAACAATGCCACGGGCCTGTCCGTTTATCAACACCAGATCCATCATTTCCCGTCGCGGCATTAAGGTAACCATTCCGGCACCGACCTGGCGCATCAGGGCGCTGTAGGCGCCCAGCAGCAATTGCTGGCCGGTTTGACCGCGCGCATAAAACGTCCGGGAGACCTGGGAGCCGCCGAAAGAGCGGTTGGCGAGCAAACCACCGTAGTCCCTGGCAAACGGAACGCCCTGGGCGACGCATTGATCAATAATATTATTGCTCAGCTGGGCAAGGCGATAGACATTGGCTTCGCGCGAGCGGTAATCACCGCCCTTTATGGTATCATAAAACAGGCGCCAGATACTGTCGCCTTCGTTGGTGTAGTTTTTGGCGGCATTGATTCCGCCCTGGGCCGCAATACTGTGCGCCCGCCGCGGGGAATCCTGAATGCAGAACGTTTTGACATAATAGCCCAGCTCTGCGAGGCTGGCAGAGGCCGACGCGCCGGCCAGACCCGTACCGACCACGATGATCTCAAATTTCCGTTTATTGGCCGGGCTGACCAACTTGAGCTCAAAGCGGTGAAGATCCCATTTATCGGTCAACGGCCCTGCCGGTATGTGCGCATCAAATTGCATTCGGCTATTCCTTTTCAATCGACATAAATATTTATTTTATATTTTAGCACGAAGTTCACGAAGACCACGAAGTGAAGAATTAAAATGGTTTTTTTGCCTTAATCTTCGTGAGACTTCGTGCTCTTGGTGGTGAATCGGAAATCATCATCAGCTCGTGCTTAACCGTCTAGCCTATCGTCCATAGATAAATCGGCAGAAGCCCAAATCCCAATCCGATAATCAAGCCAACGATAACGCTCAATACCATCAGGGCCGGCATGTATTTGGGATGATTGACGCCAAGCGTTTGAAATGCACTCCAAAAACCATGGCGTACGTGCAGGGCGACAATAATCATCACCACCAGATAAATGATCATATAGATCGGGTTGACAAAGGCGGCGCGCACAATTTCAAAAATCGTTCGATCACTTTTGTCCACGAAACTGAAATTAATCAAATGAAAAACAATAAATCCCAGAATGATAAAGCCGGTATAGGGCATCGTCAGTGAACTCAGGGTGCGCCCGCCGGCGGCCTTGTCTTTTTCATAAGGCACAGATCTTGCTTTGTAGTTCTGAACAAAAAGGGTGATGCCGGTGATCACGTGAATCAAGGCCAGCGCCAGCAGACCCAATTCAAAAACCACAAGAATCGGTCCCAGTGAGTGAAGTTTTTCAGCGTACGCGTTGAAGGCCGCACCTCCCGCGTAAAGGCTCAGGTTACCGGCCAGGTGGGCAGCCAGAAAACCGATGAAACACAGCCCGGTAACGGCCATCAAAAGCTTTTTGCCAACAGACGAGCTAAAGATTTGAATCAGCCAGCTCAATTTAACCTCCAATGTATACAATTAAGGACATAAGTGTATACTTTTACACACAAAATTAAGTATGATAGAAGGCTATTTTTTAATCGTTTCTTCAACCGCTGTCAATAACATTATTAAGCCACCAGTCATCGCGATGGGTTTCCATAATGGCGCGGGTCACATCTTTGGCGATTTTGGTTTGAATGCGGTCGAGAACGTGCGGCAGCCACGTATCCGGGGGTGTATATCCGATATCCGATAGGTATTTAAGCTCGAGAATGAGCGCTATTTGATCGGCATCATGGGCCAACCGGGCTTCCTCAGAGCTGTTCTGATTGAATTCCTGAATCAGTTCGGTAATCGCAGAGCCAAATGAAAGCCCGCGGGTGGTGTCTTCAAGGGCTTTGGCCTCATCGGCCGTAACGTAAACTTTATGCACTGAATTCAAATCGCCCGTCCTGGCTTCAGCTAAATCGTGGACCAGGCACATGCTGATCAATTTGAGGGCATCGACCTCAGGCTGCAACTGTGCGAGCACGTAAGCGATAAAGGTTGTGCTGAAGGTATGTTCCGCGATGGATTCTTTGCCGGACCCCAGAAAATGAAATCCCGATCGTGGAATTTCTTTGAGCATTTTCGCTTCAAACAGCAGATTGGCAATATTTTTCATTGTTGCTCCTTGTCATTGGTACCAGAGGACAGAGGACCGAAAACAGAGAAAACACGGAAAACACAGTTGGAATTTATGATCAAAGATTTAGGCGTTGTTTTCTGTCTTTTAATTTCTGTCATCTGTAACCACACAACAGACACCATATTGAGGGATGGCTTCAAACGCAACCCTAAAATTGACCGCAATGGCGGCTTTCAAACCTGTTGACACTTTACCTATATTCATTATACTTTAAAGTGTTTATCTAAATAAAAAACCATTTCAACAAATTTTTGTCACCGCAACCTGGCCGCTGCTGAATGCTTTTTACCGTCACATTCTTAATCCAAACGATGAAGGAGAAAACTGGTTATGGGTATAGCTCAGCTTGATATCGTCCACATGATCGGTAACGCAGGACCCATGGTTCAGTTTGTCATGCTATTGCTGTTGTTTTTTTCAATTATGTCCTGGGCCATTATTCTGATAAAGTATCGATACATCCGAAGGGCCTTCAAGGAATCGGCCGAATTTAGTGAATTTTTCTGGAAAAGCCGGGATCTGTCGAATGCTTTTGCCAAGGCAAAACAGTTGCCTGGCAGCCCCCAGGCACGCATTTTCCGTATTGGCTATGTAGAGCTCAAGAAGACCAGCCAATCTGCGGCACCGAGCGCTCCTTCTGATCCGGCGACGAACAAACAGGCCGGCAGCCCGAGTATGTCCCTGGATGCCCGCTTTACCGGCACGGACAACATCAAACGCTCCTTGCGTCGCGCCATTACCACCGAGATGACACGCATGACGCAGATGGTGCCATTTTTGGCCACCACCGGCAACACGGCACCCTTTATCGGTCTGTTTGGCACGGTCTGGGGTATTATGAATTCTTTTGTCGGTATCGGGCAGAAGGGGTCAGCCAATCTTGCTGTTGTGGCACCGGGTATCTCGGAGGCGCTTGTGGCCACGGCAGCCGGTCTGGCCGCGGCGATCCCGGCCGTCATCGCATACAATTTTTTTATGAGCAAAATACGCGTGGTTGAATCTGAAATGGATAGCTTCTCGGCGGATTTATTGAACATCATCGAGCGAGATATTCTGCGGACAGAAAGGAGAAGATCATGAAATCCGGTGATAAAGGCGGTCAATTGATGTCCGACATCAATGTCACGCCGTTTGTTGATGTCATGCTGGTGTTGCTGATTATCTTTATGGTCACAGCGCCGATGATGATGCAGGGTATGGATGTCGCATTGCCGGAAGCCACCGCCGAGCCGCTGGAATCCGAAAAGGAGCATTTGATCATTACGCTCAACACGCAAAATGAGGTTTTTATTAACGACTTTAAGGTCTCGGTCGACGGCCTCGGGGAAAAGCTGCAAAACATATTGCAAGGGCGCTCCGAGCGCGAGGTTTATCTCAAAGCCGATAAAACCATTGCCTGGGGGATTGTCGCTCAGGTCATGGCGGAGATAAAAGGTGCCGGTGTCGAAAAATTGGGAATGGTCACCGAACCTGAAAAATTCGATAAAGAAAGCAAAAAGTCGAAATCGAAATAGACATGCAGAAAATCAAACACACCTACACCAGGCAATACCGTGGGAGGCAACCACAGCCCCAATCACTCGTATGGCCTTTTGGTGTATCATTTCTTTTCCATCTGATCCTGATCGGAGGGTTGATTTTTTTCCCCCAATTCGGATCGGGCCCGCGGTTTCGATCCGGGGTGGTGAATGTCAGCCTCGTGTCGCTGCCCTCGGGCCCACCGGCCGGCGGGCCGGCACCCGCGCCTGCCAAACCGCAACCCGTTGTGAAAAAGCCACCCGAGAAGGCCGCTGTTAAAATACCAGAACCCAAACCGGTTCCGGTTGTTAAAAAGCCGCCTGAAGCCGTATCTCTGGCGCCCAAGAAGGCCAAGCCCAAAAAATCATTGAAGAAAAAAACCCTCGATCGGTCAAAGCTGATTGACACGGCCATCGACCGCATTGAAAAAAAGGTCGAGAAAACCGAAACCGATTCGGTTGCATCAGCGATTGAGGAATTAAAACGTAAAGTTGCTGCATCTGAAACTCGAACCGGTGGTGGATCGGTCGGCACTTCCCCTCGAGCCGGTACCGGTTCCGTCGGCCCGACAGGCGGATCCGGAAGCGGCGGTGCCCGCGTCCAGGAATCCATCTTAATTTATCAGGCTGAAATTCAGTATCGGATCCAAAAAAATTGGGCTTTTTCACAACAGCTGGCTGGCGAGAGCACCGAGCTGGAGGCCATTTTAGCGATAAAAGTTCTGCGCAACGGAGAAATAGAGGACATTTGGTTTGACAAAAAGTCCGGTAACGCGTACTTGGATGATTCGGCCTACAAAGCGCTGGTCAAATCAAATCCATTGCCTCCGCTGCCAAATGACTATGTGCGTCCTTATTATAAAATTGGTTTAAGATTTGGTCCGGAAGGATTGAAGCGAGAATAGAGCCAGTCTCGAATACGGACGTTGATGACTTTTGCGATAAGGATCTAAGATGAGAAGAAGAATAACACTTTACATCCTGATTATGAGCGTTATCTTACTGGGACCGAGCTTGAGTGCGGCTGAGTATGATGTAATCGACATTACCAAACCGTTTTTGCGCAAAATTCCGCTGGCTGTTCCGGAGTTTAAAAATGCCAGTGGCTCTGGCGCAGAGAAGCAATCTTCTTATAAAGCAGCTGAATTTCTTTCCGACTCTCTGGATTTTACGGGCTATTTTAAACTATTGGATCGCGGCGCCTTTTTGTTTGACCCGGAAGCAAGCGGGGTCACGCTGACGGATTTGAATTTCCCGAACTGGACGGTTGTCGGCGCAGAGCTACTGGTGACCGGATATTACAGGCTCGACGGCGATAATATTGCCATCGAGCTGCGGTTGTTTGATACGTTTAAAGCCCGGCGCGTACTCGGCAAAAAATATACCGGCAAACTGGCAAACCAGCGAAACATTATTCTTCGGTTTTGCACCGAAGTTATCAAATACCTGACAGGCAGTGAGGGGGTCTTTGGTAGCAAGATTGCTTTTGTTTCCAACGGAACGGGCAACAAGGAGATCTATATTAGCGCCTTTGACGGCTATAATCCCAGACGGTTGACAACCAACAACGCCATCACGCTTTTTCCAGCCTGGTCAAGCGATAGTAAATGGCTGGCGTTTACCTCGTATAAGGCCGGAAATCCGGATTTATTCATTCGGAACCTGGCTGCAGCTCGGGAATCTAAAGTTTCAAAGCAGGGTATCAACATTACCCCGGCCTGGGCGCCGGGAAAATTTGAACTGGCGGCGACACTTTCGTTTTCCGGGGACCAGGAAATTTATCTGTTGACTGGCTCTGGGAAAATTATTAAAAGATTAACCAAGAGTCGTGGAATTGACGTAACCCCGACCTGGTCACCCGACGGCAAAAAAATTGCCTTTGTCTCCAACCGTTCCGGTAGCGCCCAGATCTACATCAAAGACTTGGCTACCGGCAGAGTCAACAGACTGACCTACGAGGGGCAAAAAAATACGCAGCCCAGTTGGTCCCCGCGAGGTGATAAAATTGCTTACACCTCTCAAATGGGCGGGGAGCATCATATTTTTACTATCGGAACAGACGGTCAAAACCCGGTGCAACTCACCTATGAGCCCAGGGATAATGAATCCCCATCCTGGTCTCCGGATGGCAGTTTAATCGCATTTAGCTCAGATCGGGAAGGACCGAATCGAATTTACGTTATGACTGCTTTTGGTACCGACCAGCGGCGTTTGCTGGTGCTGGCCGGTGAGCAGACAAATCCCAAGTGGTCGATGAATCATCAAAATAATTAAGTGATGCTCGAATGTGAAAGGAGGAGGAAAATGCAAAAGAAGACTTGGTTGTTAATAGCCCTGTTGCTGGTAATTGTCGGGTTGCTGTTCACCGTTGGCTGCCAAAAGAAAGCGGTGTCCCAGGCAAAAGCGCCCGCACCGGCACCGGCGCCTGCAGAACAAAAAGCGGCTCCAAAACCCGTGGCCAAGCCGCCTGCAGGTTGGAACATCTCACAGAACAATATTTACTTTGAATTTGACAGATCGACCTTAACGCCAATGGCGCAAGATACGCTGATGCGGCATGCGGCCTGGCTGCGAGAAAACTCCAATGCCACCGCCACCATTGAAGGGCATGCGGACGAACGGGGCACCAATGAGTATAACCTCGCCCTGGGGGACAGACGGGCAGATAGTGCCAAGGCATTCTTGGTGGATCTTGGCATAGCAGCCTCGCGTCTGACGACGATCAGTTACGGTGAAGAACGCCCGCTTTGCATGGATCAAACCGAAGAATGCTGGGCGAAAAACCGTCGGGGTCATTTTGCCCTAAACTAGTGATATCGGTATCCCCCAATGGGTATCTGCGCAAGGCAGATAGATTACGGTGATGATACCAGCAGGTAAACAACTCATGATAAACAGCAAGCGCAAGGATCCATCTGCGCTTGCTGTTTATAGGGGTGACGCCCGCCCGATCGGCGGGTCCTTTTTTTATACCGCTTGTCATATTAATGTTCGGAATAACGCAAAAAAGGATGGCGGCATAAGTGTTGTAGCAAAAAAGCGTTCCGCAATCGGAACGTTTTTTTGACAACCACTATAAACCCATCCGAATCCCAAAACAAAAACGAAATTCAATGAAAAGATTGCCCATGAAAAGATTGATATGTATCCATAGTGTTTTGATCGGCCTGATGACGGTCGTTGGATGTGCCACCCAATCCGATGTAAACACCATCGATAATCGTCTGAGCGAGATGGAAATGCGGGATATCCAACAGCGCCAGCACAGGGAGCAGCTCAAATCGGAATTTGAATCTTACAGCCAGGAATTGAGAAAACAATCTGCCGGCTTGCGGGCCACGCTTGAGGAATTGAACGAGGACATCCGTATTTTAAGTGGTCGCCTGGAAGAAATGGAATATGCGTTTAAGCAGCAGCAACAGACTGCCGCCGATTTAGATACCAGCAGAGAAGCCAAGCTGAACAGCATTGCTGAGCGCGTTGAGGAAAATTCGGATCGCCTCAATCGCATGGATCAATATCTTAATTTAGAATCAAGCAAAAAACGGGCGGCAGCGACAGCGCCGGCGGTACCGGTTAAAAAGCCATCCTCAGAAGATGACATCTATCGTTCCGCCAAACAGGCTTTTGATCAGGGCGATTTTGAAGCTGCCCGCAAACGGTTTCAGGATTTTATCAAACGCTATCCAAATTCAAAAAATGCGGATAATGCTCAGTTTTGGATCGGCGAAATTTATTATCGCGAAAAATGGTATGAAAAAGCGATTCTGGAATATCAACATGTGATCGAGAAGTATCCCAAAGGCAACAAAGCGCCGGCGGCACTTTTAAAACAGGGGCTGGCATTTTCCAATATCGGCGATACGGCCAATGCGAAACTGATTTTACAGGAATTAGGTCGCAAGTATCCTAAATCCAATGAAGCCAAGGTTGCCGCTGAAAAATTAAAGACTTTGAAATGAGTCAGACGCCAGAATGATTAAGATCATTGGCATAGATCCCGGCCTGTCGGCCACAGGGATCGGAATTGTCAGCGGGTTGGGTTCAAAAATCGATAGCTATTCTTTTGGTTGTATTCATACGACGAAATCCACTCCTTTACCCGGTCGCCTCGATAAAATCTTCTCCAAGCTCTACCAATTGCTCAAAAGCGAAAATCCGGATTTGATGGTCATCGAAGATGTTTTTTCATTGCACCGCTACCCAAAATCGGGCATCATTTTGGGACAGGTGACCGGTGTTCTCCAGTTGGCGGGATTTCATGCAGCTGTGCCCGCCCTTGAAGTGCCGGTCAGAGAGGCCAAACAAATTTTGACGGGCAATGGTAACGCCAGCAAAGCCCAATTTGAAAAGGCGGTACGGCATTGCCTCAATCATAAGGTACGCATCAAACCTGTACATGCATCCGATGCAACAGGATTGGCACTTATCGGGTTGTACCGCTATCAGGATATTCGGTAGAAGTTATTGGTTACTGGTTATTCGTTATTCGATTACCCTTGCTGCATGGATCACTACAAATAATGCATAACGAATAACCGATAACATTGTGGGTTGGAGTGAAGCAGCAATATGATCGGCTACATCGAAGGTAAAATTCTAAAAATGGAAGCTGAACGCGTCCTGGTGCTGGCCAACCAGGTCGGGTATGAAATATTGCTTCCGGCCTTCGTATTGGAAACGGTGAAACACCAAAAAGTCGGTGACGAAATCGCGCTTTATGTTTTTTATCAACAGACCGAGCGGCAACCCAAACCGATATTAATCGGATTTAATCTGGAAGCTGAAAAAGAATTTTTTCAGTCATTTATTTCGGTAGAAGATATCGGGCCCCTAAAAGCGGTCAAAGCTCTGAGCGTACCGGTTAGCGAAGTCGCCGGAGCAATCGAAAACCGCGACATTCAAAGTCTCACCCGGCTCAAAGGCATTGGTGCCCGAACGGCTCAGAAGATTATCGCCACCCTCGAAGGCAAGATGGGCAAATTTGCTTTGATTCGCAAAGCGGAAAAACCAGAACCGGCAGGAGAGGAAAATTTTTCTGAGCAGGTTTTTGAAGTACTTGTGAAACAGCTTGGCCATAAAACTTCTGATGCCAAGCGGATGATTGCCGATGCGTATGAGCGCAAACCGGCGATGACTTCGCCCGAGGAACTGTTGGATGAAATTTACCGTGGTGAAAAAACCTGATGGTTATGGGTTAATAGTTGTTGGTTATGGGTTATTTGAAAGTGTCAATCACATCTGTCATAATGTCCCTAACTTCTCAGCTTTTTCCAATATCAAATAACGAATTAATTGGAGCGACACATGCCTGATGATGTCATTAAATACGCTTCCGAAAGTCAAGGGCTGATTTCCGGTGTGGCCTTACCCGAGGATGACGGGCCTGATATCCTTTCACTGCGACCGGAGCGGCTCTCAGATTATGTTGGCCAGGAAGAAATTGTTGAAACACTGCGAATCGCTATTCAGGCAGCCACCCAGCGTAATGAACCCATGGATCATGTATTGTTTCATGGGCCGCCGGGACTCGGCAAAACGACGTTAGCACACATTATTGCCAATGAAATGCAAGGCAACCTCACGGTCACCTCCGGCCCGGCACTTGAAAAAGGCGGCGATCTGGTCGGTATCCTCACCCATCTTGACGCGGGCGATATTTTGTTTATCGATGAAATCCATCGGACCCCCAAAGCGGTTGAGGAATTTATGTATCCAGCCATGGAGGACTTTGCCATTGATTTTATTTTTGACAAAGGCGTTCATGCCCGCAGCCATCGCTATCGTCTGAACCGGTTTACGCTTGTGGGGGCCACCACGCGCGTGGGACTTCTTTCGGCACCCCTGCGGGATCGCTTTGTCATTTTTCGCAGTCTTGATTTCTATAACCATGATGATCTTGTACAAATCGCCATGCGCTCAGCCGAATTGCTGAATGTCGAAATCGATACCCCCGGTGCAGTGGAACTGGCTAAACGCTCCAGAGGGACCCCCCGGATCGTAAATCGACTGCTCAAACGGGTGCGGGATTTCAGCCAGGTCAAGGCCGACGGTGTCATTACGCAGGCAACGGTCGAAGGTGCCTTAGAATTGGAAGGGGTTGACAAAAAGGGCCTGACAGACCTTGATCGCCGCTATTTAAAAACAATTATTGAATTTTATACCGGTGGCCCGGTCGGTATTGAGGCCATTGCCGCTACTTTGCAGGAAGAATCTGATACGCTGGTGGATATTGTCGAACCCTATCTGCTCAAGATCGGTTTTGTGCTGAGGACCTCCTCGGGCAGAAAAGCATCCGAAGCAGCCTACAGGCATCTGGGATTTCGAATTCAGGGCAAGCTCTTTTCTTAATTTTAGCCGTTCAAAAAGTTACCTTGGGCCCTGCGACCTTGCTCAGGGCCATGGGCCTGTCGAGCGGCCTGTCGAACCACGCATTTCGGGTTTCGAGCAATTGCTTCAAATCGATACGATTCATATTTAATCCGCAACCCGCAACACCCAAACCGTAACATTGCCTATGTCTGTGATTACGCTATTGACGGATTTCGGTATCGCTGATGAATACGTTGGGGTGATGAAAGGTGTTATGCTTTCCATTTGCCCCTCGGTATCGATTGTTGATATCTCGCATCAGCTCGAACCACAGGATATTGCCCAGGCTGCTTATATGGTACCCGCCTATTTTGATTATTTTCCCGAAGGGACGATACATATCGTGGTCGTCGATCCGGGTGTCGGGAGCCAGCGCGCTATTTTAGCGGTTCATTTTCGCAAGCATTTTTTCATTGCGCCGGACAATGGCGTACTAAGCCTTTTGCTGAGAGATCAAAAATCTGATACGATAATTGAAGTCAATACATCTGAATATTTTCTTGAGCCGTTGAGTACAACCTTCCACGGGCGGGATATATTTGCTGCGCTGGGCGCTCATATGGCCTGTGGCACAGAAATTGAAGCATTGGGTTGCAGACGCCAGATCGAAGACCTTGTCCGTCTAACGGATCTAACGTGTCAGGTTACGGAAAAGAGCGAGCTCATCGGAAAAATTGTATCCATCGATCGTTTCGGCAATTTGATCAGCAATATTGACACGCGTCAGCTGCATGCTTTTTGCCAGGCTGAGCCCTCCAGGCAGATCCATATTAC
The DNA here is from genome assembly GCA_024639185.1 of Deltaproteobacteria bacterium. Taxonomy (GTDB): domain Bacteria; phylum Desulfobacterota; class Desulfobacteria; order Desulfobacterales; family JAHEIW01; genus JAHEIW01. Next base: position 30,573 of record JAHEIW010000037.1, read on the forward strand.
CATCGGATCGCTAACGATTCGTGGTATGGCGAAAACATACGCAGATGTCTCCTCCGAGGAACCGCTGGCGCTCATCGGCAGCCGTGGGTATTTAGAAATTGCGCTAAATTGTGCAAACGCTCAAAAACAATTGAAAGCCCGCAGGGGCGATCGAGTCCGTATTACCTTATCATGAACATAAATGCGTTTAAAAAAACAAGCCGTCGCAAAGCGGATCGACGCTGGACGCTCTTATTTATCGGCGACCATGGCAATGTCATCACATTAAAGCGATTTAAGGCTATCATTTTTATAGTGGGATTTTTGTTTTTGCTGGCCCTTGTTTTACTGGTCGTTCTTTTTTTGAGCCATCAAAAGACCCAGAAAAAATTTTCGGACCTGCAAAACCGGCTTCAGCGTTCTCAACAGCAAATTGAAACCTTGCGTCATGAAAAAGAAATTTTAATGGCCCGTCTGGTGGTGGCTGAATCCGAAGCCAAGCAGGCGAATGATGCCAAGCGGGCACCTAAAGAAAACCCGGGCGCCGCAGCGCCGGGCAAGCCTGAACCTCAGAAGGCGGCCCGGGCCAAACCAGCAACAGCGCCTCAGAAGAAACCGCCCGCAACGGCAAGATCTCAACCCCCGTCTGCGGACGGCCAGAGCCGTGAGGCTGAAGCCATCATGCAGGTGACGGTTGGAAATTTCAAAGCCTTTCGGGAATCGGGCAATCCGAACGTAAAAGTTCAATTCAAAATTAAAAATAC
>JAHEIW010000037.1:31415-33632 GCA_024639185.1 Deltaproteobacteria bacterium
CGTCTGCGGACGGCCAGAGCCGTGAGGCTGAAGCCATCATGCAGGTGACGGTTGGAAATTTCAAAGCCTTTCGGGAATCGGGCAATCCGAACGTAAAAGTTCAATTCAAAATTAAAAATACCAGCCGCGGCGACCAGCGCGCAGCCGGAAATGCGGTCGTTGTGTTAAAGGGTGCTGAGCTGAGTCAAGACCAGTGGCTGGTGATGCCGGCGGTAGGATTAAGCGGTCAAAAACCGTCCGGAAAGCGCGGCAAACGTTTTTCGATCCAGCGCTTTTTCACTATGAATTTTAGCGCCAAAGCGCCGAATTATGCAGATCAATTTGAAACGGCCGTGGTTTATGTATTTACGGAAAAAGGGAAATTGCTGTTAGAACAGGACTTTGTGGTTTCATTGCCGCCCCTGCCGGCTGTTGCGCCGAAACCGCCAGCCGGTGATGCCCCAAACCGCACAGAGCGGCCTGCTGAAGCGACACCCCGTCAGCCGTCGCCGTCGCAAGCGCCGCCCCAAAAGACGCCCAGCGCGCCAGAGACCCCGGGTGATGATATTCTTGATTCGCTGGAAAACGCACCACCGGTGTTTTAGGTGTCAGAAAACAGAGGTCAGAAGACAGAGGTCAGATGTCAGAGGTCAGATGTCAGAGGACGGAAAACAGACGACAAAGATCATAATGGCAAACATTTTAACATTTAATTCTGTCCACTTTTTTCTGTCTTCTGAATTCTGACTTCTGTCCTCTGATGCTAACCATCGCCGACGATCAGCCGATCCATTATAACACTCACATTTAAATCGTTGCTTTGAAAGTTCTCAAAAGTAAGATCCTGAAATGTGAGGTGTTGTTCTTTGATGAGAATATCAAATATTTCAAGATAATTCAGAGTAATACGGTGATGCCAGTTTAAATTGAGCCGGGTGGCATACTGCCGGATGTCGTTTTCCTGGCCCTCGATCTCCAAAAAGGTGCCATACGGCATGGTGTCCAGTAAAAAGGCTGTTGAACCCAGAATCATGGTTTCGCGCCATTTCTCGTAGCGTTGAACGGCTTGCAAGCCCAGGCAGGCTAAAATCTTTTGCATGGTTTTAAAATCAGAGACTTCGACTTCCAGTTCATTGAAAATTTTAAAATCCCGGCTGGTCTCCGCCGGCTTGGATTTAAAGGTTAAAATTGCCTTATTGTCCTGGCGCAGGCGCAACAGCGATTGTTTTTTGCTCAAGTTATGGCCGTCATCATCATAGCGAATGTTATTTTCAAAAACACGTCCCTGCGATTCAGCTCCCAGACCCGCTATACGGCGTTGCATGCGGTTAATGTCATCCAGGAAAAATTTAACCTCTACTTCACGTTTTTGCATTTTAGGTGATCCTTATTTTGCTGTTTCGCAATCAGTTTTGGACTCATGACGACGCTGGAATCATAAAATGGATGGATCAAGTTTGTAAAGGACCAACTTTATTTTTTCCTTGACATTACGCATAATTTTGCTTAGTTTTGCCGATTACTTTAATCGAGGAGCCCATATCCGTGAAAAAATATACAATCAGTGCCAAACGTTCAGACAACCCGCAAAAGTGGTATGTCGTTGATGCCAACGGAGCAGTGCTGGGCCGGCTTGCGACCCAGGTGGCCCAGCGTTTACGCGGTAAACACAATCCGCATTTTACACCCCATGTGGATACCGGTGATTGGGTGATTGTGATCAATGCCGATAAAATCAGCCTGAGCGGCCGCAAAATGGATAAAAAAGTATATTATCGCCACAGTGGATATATCGGTGGTTTAAAAGAAATCACCGCCAAAGATCTTCTGGAGAAAAAGCCGGAAGCGCTGGTACGGTCGGCCGTCAAAGGCATGTTGCCCAAGAACAAGCTGGGGCGGCAGCTGTTTAAAAAATTAAAAGTATATGCCGGCGAAGCGCATCCACATGAGGCCCAGCAGCCCGAAGCCCTGTCGATTTCCTAAAGGGACCCATTAAATAACCTATTTGTTGAGGTAAACAATGCCAAAAGAAAACGCCTATTACGCAACCGGCAAACGCAAAAATGCCATTGCCAAAACCTGGTTGACCCCCGGAAGCGGTAAAATTATCATCAACAGACGTCCGCTGGAGGACTACTTTCCACTGGAAACACTGCGAACCGATTTGCAGGAACCCTTTAAGTTGACCAACACCGCCGGTTCCTTTGACGTAAATGTCAGCGTAAAAGGCGGCGGGAT
>JAHEIW010000038.1 GCA_024639185.1 Deltaproteobacteria bacterium
GTTCATCCAATAGCTGCACCTTGAATTTAAGATTGTCTGGGAGCATCACATCGTCATGATGCCAAATGCAGATATATTCACCTTTTGCCAGCCGCAAACAATGGTTGTGGTTACCCACTATGCCAAGATTTTTTTTGTTTCGAACATATTCTAAACGGGAGTCATCAAAATTACTCACAATTTCTCCGGTGTTGTCAGTAGAGCAATTGTCAACTACTAAAAGTTCGAAGTCTTCGAATGTTTGAGCAAGAACGGATTCAATAGATTCAGCAATGAAATTGCTTCCATTGTAAACGGGAATACATACGCTAACTTTTGGAGCGAGTGAATTCTTCATAGTCTTTAGCCAAAATCGGGTTGTTGCCGCGTTTGGAAAGAAGCCGAACTATTTAAATGGTTCATGCTGGTTGGTCCATTTAAGAAGAGGCCTTACAGCTCCTTTCATAGAACCTGCCCAATCTCCGCGAGCAGAATCGCCATCGATACTGTCAACCACATGAAAGGATACAACATCTTTTTCATCGAATTGTAATGTATTAGGTTCGAGGGTAAACAGTAAAGCGTTGACGTATAATATTCCTTCAGCAAGTAAGTTTCCCGGTATCCAGGCTTTGCCGACGTATTTACCTGCAGGGCGTTTTTGGCCTCGCCACTTTGGATCGCTATCCACTGTCGTGAATACCCAGGTACCCTCTTCATTAAAAAGATTATGATGGGGCAACAGTAAATAACCTGACTTGAGCACGTCATATTCCATCTCTATGACAATGGGCTTTCGAATATCAAAGTATTGCTGCACATGATCGTTTTCATCTTTAACTCTAATAGCGCATAAACGGGCAATTTCTTTACCTGGCATTTCGCTGCTATTATCCCATCTGCGTGCTGAAGTTAAACCTGTTCCTGAAGTCATGTATTGGGAAACAACTTCGCTTGACGAGCCATCAGCTTTAATATGTCCATTGTCCAGCAAAATTGCCCGGGAGCATAAACGAGTGACGGCCTGCATATTGTGAGAAACAAACAGAACGGTTCGTCCTTGCTGTCCGACATTCTCCATCTTGTTCAAACATTTTTTTTGAAAGTCAAAATCCCCGACTGCCAAAACTTCGTCAACAATCAGGATTTCAGGTTCCAAATGGGCTGCAACGGAAAAACCCAATCGAACTTTCATGCCAACTGAAAAGCGTTTTACTGGAGTGTCTAAAAATTTTTCAACCCCTGAAAATTCGACAATCTCATCGAATTTCTGATCTACCTCCTTTTTGGTCATTCCTAGTATAGTGCCGTTGAGGTAAATATTTTCCCGACCGGTCAGCTCCGGATGGAAACCTGTACCTACCTCGAGAAGACTTGATATCCGTCCCCGAATTTCTGCTCGGCCATAAGAAGGTGATGTAATTTTAGATAAAATTTTGAGAAGGGTCGTTTTACCCGCTCCGTTTCTTCCGATTATTCCAACTGTCTCGCCTCTTTTTATTTCTAAAGAGATTTCTCTCAGAGCCCATATGATATCATGTTGTTCACTATTTGAATCATCAAAATTTTCCATATCGTCGAATCGATAAAGCGATCGGTATTTTTTAAAATTTTCCCAAGGACTTTTTAAGGTGCTCAAAAATGCACCAATCAGGTTTTCATGCATCTCTTTTCTTAGCCCAATGCGATACTGTTTGCCTAATTTAACAATTTTTATGGCTGTCTCTGAATCTAGCATATGGACTTTACAAATAGAATAAGGTTTAATAATTAAATCACATCTACAAAAATTTGTTCCATACGATTGTAGTAGACAGCACCACTGATTAATAGGATTATTGTTGATATGATTCCGGGTAAAATAAATTGCCATTGATATGGTGTACCCAGCAAACATGCCCTAAATCCCTCGATGATTCCTACCAGAGGGTTTAATGAATAAAAGAATCGATACGCTTCAGGTATCGAGGAAGCGGAATAGACGATGGGCGCAGTGTACATGAGCATACGAATTAGAAAAGGCATGGCATGTCTCACATCACGAAACCGGATTGCCATGGCCGACAGCCACAATCCGACCCCGGCTGACATGCTCATCATGACCAATAGGAAGAACGGAAAAAGAAGAAGATTCCAGGTTGGTATTATTTTGTAAATTAACAATACAAAAAAAATTAATACCATTGAAATACCAAAATCAACTAGCTTTGCTAGTACAGGTGTGAAAGGAAAAATTAAACGCGGAAAATAGACTTTATTAAGTAGGTTTTGCCCTGACACAAGACTCTGGCTGGATGATGACATGACCTGTGACATGTACGACCAAGGGATGATGGCGACACTTGAAAAAAGAACGTAGGGAATGCCATCGGTGGATATTTTTGCGATCCTTCCGAAAATCACCGTAAAGATAACAATCTGAATCAGCGGCACCAGGATCGCCCAGGAAAAGCCGAGAATCGTCTGGGCATATAAGACTTTTATATCCCGCCAGACAAGAAAAAAAATCAGATCGCGATATTGCTTTAACTCATTTAAATTTATTAGTTTCCATCTTTTTTTAGGCTCAATTACAGATATTGTTTCGCTATAAATTTCAGGATTATGCATTCTATTATCCGTCATCGAAGATACGAGAGACTAAAAAAATTTTTGCATTTTCACAATAGCTATTTAACTCTTCCGTTTTAAAATTGGTGTTTTTACTGAGAAATTCATCAAAAGCGCGCTTCTCGCCTAAATTTCTACCAGCCAAATTATTTGCTGAATACCAATCATCAAATAAAATCACCGCTTCTTTCCCGATCAGAGGAGCACAAAAAGCCAAAGCCTCCTTGGCCGATAAATACATATCACAATCTATCATGATGACACTAGCCTTGGTGATATTATGGGTACGAATCAGCTGATCATTAAGCGTATCGCTAAACCATCCTTTTATCAGAAAAAAACGATCTTCATCGATACCTTCAAAATATAAAACTTTTCTGGTAAATTCATAATCGCAACAAAATTGACCTTGATGCCAGCTTCCTTCATCATCTTTTGCCGCCGTCTCGGGTAAACCTTCAAAGGAATCGAAGCCAAACATGCGGATGTTATTAAAGCCCAATTCTTCAAGCACATTGTACATGCATATCATGGACGTCCCGTTGTAAACACCAAATTCTAAATAATCACCCAATGAAGATTCGCCTTGACGCTCTGCTAATAAAAGCAAAACCTCACGGTATTTGTCGGAAAGCGCTTGTTCCGGCACAAGTCTGACTCGGTTGACCATTTTGTACCTAAGTTTCTGGGCCTTCAATAAATTCTGAACGCATTTTGGCGAATAATCGATCATATAGTTTAATGCATGATTCAATCTCAGAGTTCTCAGCATCTTCACCCAGACACTATTTGCATCAAACCCAACGGTTGATCTTTTTTTCATCAGATCCTCTTGATTGCCGAACATACAAAATTCAGACCCAGCCTTCCTCTGTGATTTTTTTCAATATTGGCTGTTTGCATCCGTTTCAACAGAAAGTAGCCGACCACTTGCGGCTAATACAGTTTTCCCGTACTGTCTTTGTAAAACCCAACCGGAAGTAGCTCTTTACTGCAGAACAACTGTCCCGACCAGTGGCTCCCGGTCGCAGCAATCAGACCAACTAATTCATAGGAAGATTTTTTCTTTTTTTTACTATCATTTTGTGAAACAAGGTGGACTATTGACCAGAGAAGTGTTCATTTTGTTCACTCCGCAAACGATCGCAAAGACGACCATGTGGAAAGGTTACATCTTCAACAGCGAGCACCCGATCTTTGGAAATATCGCGTTTAAGCGTGCAGCCCTCTGAAAGACCCATGAGCAATAGGTTTTCAGATTGACAGATTTCTGATTTTTCAATTATTCCATAGCTGCTGAACCCACCAATACCGTCAAGCACCTCCCCCGCTTTTAAATCACGCTTGGCAACCGTAATGACATCGCAAACCGGACCGCCTAAAGGTGCCACGGCTGAATCTTTAAACAAAACGGCACGAGCAGCGGTGAGCGGCACTTCCAGGTGCGGTAAATGGTAAGGTACGTAAAAAACATAAAGCGGACCATCCCCCATTTTAAAATACTTCATGTAATCCTGCCGAACAGGATCCGTGTTATATCCCAGCACAAACACGCCCGGACCCGGTTCGGCCCCTAAAATATAGTCAACCAGTCCGCCATTCAGCAATTGATCCATTGGAAACAAATCAACCGTCTCCTTTACATGCGTACACCGGGGACCATACATTCCGCGTTGCCCAATTGTAAAACCGGTGGCATTGGCAACAATTGCGTTTTCCATTGAAATTTTGGTGCCGTCTGCAAAGGAGGTTGCCATCATGGGCGTAATATGGTGTTCGGCGGCAAATTTCTTCTGAGTTTCCGGCGTTCGGTAATAATCCTGGAGGCCTTTAATATTTCCTGCCAACACCGGTTGATAACCGATCGATTTCACAAATCGGTATAGATTCATCATCACCCCGGGTTGATCGCCGTCTGCATTAGTGATTACGACACCTGCACGATCGGCGTATACTTTTAATATGGGGCCCACTGTCGCATCCAGTTCGGCATTCATCAGTACCAAGTGTTTTTGGTTTTCGATTGCCTTCATAGCCACATGGGCACTATGTTCGACATCGCCGGTCGCTTCAATGATCACATCAACACTCTCTGCCTCGCAAATTAGCATTGCATCGTCGGTTACAGCATAATGACCCGCGGCGATGGCTTCATCCAGCTGGCCGATGTTTTCAACCTGTTTGATCGGATCCGTGCCGGCATACTGGTATGCCTTAATCGCAGCTGAAAGGCTTCGATTTGCGATAGCCACAAGGCGCATTCCGGTTATGTATTGTTCAATTTGGAGCGCAATGCCCTGCCCCATATAGCCGGCACCTACCATGGCGGCTCGAATCGGATTTCCTTTTTGCTCCCGCCTTTCCAATTCACGATCAACGATAATCATTTGATTTCCTCTTGCTTTCTGATGTCGCAATGGACCGCTTCAGCCAAATCGTCAGGGGTCCCGATATCGATATAATGACCATTTTCAAAGATAACATGTTCAATTTTGATATCTGTATTCACAGCAGCCTGAATTACATCTCCCATAAAGACTTCCCTGTTTTTCAAGTTGCCACTTGGTTCGGCCGAGCATCGATTCATATGCTTCAGGACAAATTGGTGCATAAACTCGGTAAATCGATCGGTCCAAACCGCAATAATCCATGTGTAGCGCAATGGGGTGCTGACTGGTTTAATATCAATTTCACAGATATTTCCCTTATTGTCGAATGCCACCATGTCCATTTTTTCAGTTCTTTTGGCTGCAAATAATCCCAATACAATATCAGCATTGGTTTGCCCCTGTTTGGATAGCAGCTGTATGAATGCATCTTCAGGCTCGAAAACAATGTCAGGAAATCCAAAAGCGATTTTGGCATTTCTTGAGAATGGATAGGCTTGATCCAATGTGAACGGCACCCCGAATGGTCGATTCATGATAAGGTAGCCAATATGTATGTCCAGCATTTTCCCGTCACCAAAGTAAGCTGGGATATCCCATTTTCCTTGACGCAGAATAAAATATGCCTTTTTCACATCCGCGCGTCGCATCTTCTTCAGTAGAAAATAGCTGACTACTTTCGGAGGTTCGTGTATTCTTTTCTCAGCAGAGTAAAAACTAACGGGAAACAACTCTTTGCTGCATGGCAGTGGATGAATACGCTTGGCAACACCACCGGCAGGTAAAAGACCAATCAGGTCTTCATTGACATGTTGGTTATGATTTTGATCAGTCAAAGTGATAATTGAAAAGCTTGCTTACAGTGGGGCAGTTTAAAACTGACTGCGGTGCAAATATAGCGATTGTCAAAACATGTTGCGTTTACCATATTTGTTAACAAGCGCCATAATCGTTTGTAACGGCTTGAACTTGTCATAAACCTGACAAACGCTCTAATCAAGAAAAAAAATCGGGCCAGCGTTTATCCTTATCTGAAATTATTGGATGGTTCATATCTGGCCATGGGATATTAAAAGCAGAATCATTCCACCGCACACCTCTTTCGGCATCCGGAACGTAAAACTGCGATATTTGATAAAAAACCTTGGTGTTGTCGGCAAGGCTTTGATAGCCGTGAGCAAAATTTTCAGGGACCAGCAGCATTTTATTATTTTTTGAATTTAATTCTATCCCGAACCATTGTTTATAGGTTGGAGAATCGGGGCGTAAATCGATGATGACATCAAATATACTACCATTGATGCAGCTGATCAATTTTACTTCAGCATGGGGATATACTTGATAGTGGAGACCTCTGATAGTTCCTCCTTTATGGCTAAATCCTATGTTAGATTGCACCATATGTAATTTAAAGCCTTTGGATTCAAATTCGTTCTCGCAAAATGCACGCGCAAAATAACCGCGTTCATCTTCATGTTTTTCGGGTTCGACGATATAAGCGTCTTTTAAGGTTGTCTCCGTAAAGATCATCATTGCCCTTTATAAGCCGATACCATCATATCTTCTAAAACTGTTTTTATTCAGTATTCGGCGACCGTCAATTAACAGCGGTTGTGCCTTTAGGTTGGCAAACAGCTCCGGAACCTGCATAAACTCATCCCAGGCGGTGATCAGCACAGCAACATCAACATCATTTATTGCATGGTTTAAGCTTTGGCAATAGGTAATATTATTATTTCCAAGAACTTCCTGTGCCGCTTCCATGGCGACAGGGTCATACGCTTTGATGAATGCACCCTGAGCACTGAGATCTCTGACAACCGGAATTGCCGGAGATTCGCGCATATCGTCAGTGCCAGGTTTGAAAGCAAGTCCCAGAACGGCGATTCGAATTTCTCTTAGATCTGGGAAATACTTTTTAATGAGAGTTATAATTTCAGACGGCTGGTTTTGATTAACCTCAATCACCGCATCCAATATCTTCATATGCTTGCCGATTTGTTTGCCATGAGCGATCAACGCCTTAACATCTTTAGGAAAACAGCTTCCGCCGAAACCACAGCCCGCTTTAAGGAATTCAAGAATGGGTGGTTTGATGCGTTTACCGTTTTCAACAAAGGGGCTTAGCCGTTTGTCCAAATGAACACCTTGCATGACCTCAGTCACATCGATACCTCCAATTGCGGCGCTCAGATTGGCAATTTCATTGGAAAACGATATCATCATTGCCAGAAGAGAATTTGACGTATATTTTATCATTTCAGCCGTACGATTATTCGTTCGCACTATATCGACATTTTCAAAACACTGGTAGATCTTTTCCATCCAATCTAAGCTCTTTTTATCGATGGCACCAAGAACAATACGGTCAGGATTCATGAAATCCTCCAGGGCAACACCTTCCCTTAAAAATTCGGGATTCATTCCCACACCGAAATCAGGGCCGGCATTTTTCTGAGCCTCTTTTTCCAGTATCGGGACAACCAATTCATCAGTTGTTCCCGGAACAACCGTACTCTTCATAACAACAAGATGATAAGAATTTTTGTCTCTCAGGGTTTCGCCAATCTCACGGGAAACATCCCTTATTTGAGTCAGATCGATTTTTTCACCATCAAAGGGAGTACCTACAGTTATAAAGGAAACTTCGGTATCCATAACTGCCTGATAAAGGTCAGCGGTCGCTCGCAGATTGGTTTTAATATTTTTCTTTAATAATTTTTCAAGGCCCTGCTCGAAAATTGGCGGCACACCCTGATTGATGTCGGCCACTTTTTTATAATCCACGTCCACACAAATAATCGAATGACCTTTGTCCGCCAGGCATACGCCGGTTACCAGTCCTACATAACCGGAGCCGATGATTGAAATTTTCATTACGCTTCCTCTCCCTCACGATGATCGCTGTACCAGACAAGCGATCGATATAAGCCTTCCGCCAGAGAAATGCCAGGGTGATATCCCAAATGTGCTCTCGCTTTTGATATATCTGGACAGCGTCGCATCGGGTTATCGGTCAAGTAGTCTGTTTCTGGACTTTTTTTCAACTCTACTTTGCCCTGGTACTGGAAAAGATCTTTGGATATTTCCACAATTTTGCAGGCAAGATCCTCCATATTAATTTCCGGATCGGCAACTCCGATATTGTAAGCTTCACCCTTTCGGCCGTGAACAAGAACTTTATAGTAGCCGATAATAGCGTCAGCAACGTAGCAAAACGTACGGGTGGGGGTACCATCTGAAAACATTTTAATGTTTTCTCCGGCTAAAATATTGTTTACAAAATCCGGAATCACCCGTCTGTCCGATACCTTAAGCCCGGGTCCATAATTGTTAAAAGGCCGAGCAATTTTCAGAGGCAGATTATATTGCCTGGCAAAATTGACACAAAGTGTTTCGCCATATCGTTTGGATTCATCGTAACAGGCGCGGGGGCCGGTACAAGATACAGAACCATGGTAATGCTCTGGTGTCGGGATAAAATCTGCAGAAGGATTACCATAGATTTCGCTACTCGAAAAAAAAAGAAAGCCTTTGACCGGCCTTTGCGTATTCGTCCGGGCCTTGGAATAGTCCAGAAGGAAGCGAAGTCCATTTACATTGGCATCCATTGTTTCGATTGGAAATTTACGATAATAGGTTGGGGAGGCAATCGAAGCGGCATGGATGATATATTGAAAGTCCTCTATATGATCGGGCAGCGGTTTGGTGATGTCATGTTTCGATAAATGTAAATTTTTGTCTTTTTTTAGATCCATCAACCACTTAGGCACGCCTCGCATAAAATTATCCATTACGGTCAACTTAATCCATTGTGATGAATCTACTTTAGAATTCCAGAATAAAACGGATTGGACCAGATAGTATCCGAGAAATCCAGCCCCGCCGGTTATCAGCATGTTTTTACCCGATATGGTTTTGAATTCTGGGAGTGCATTTTGATAAATATAGTTTAGATCGGTATCGATTACGCCTCTTGCAGATTTCATTTGAATAAAACCTTATTTATAACCAGGATTAACTTACCAAATCTTCCACGGCGGATTGTCCGTCAGCCAGAGTTCTTCCAGTACCATCTTATCTCTCAGGGTATCCATGTTTTGCCAGTATCCGTGATGACGATACGCCGCAAGCCTGCCTTCGCGGGCTAGCAATCCCAAAGGCTCTGTTTCCCATACAGTTGAATCATCATTGATGTAGTCTATGGCCGCCGGTTCTACAACAAAAAACCCTCCATTTACCCAGGCGCTGTCTCCCTGGGGTTTTTCTCTGAATCTGGAGATCAGGATTTGGTCATCTTCCAAATTAAACACACCAAATCTTCCGGGCGGTTGAACAGCCGTCAGGGTGACCAGGGCCTTTTGAGCTTTGTGAAACGTCACAAGGTTTTTGATGTCTAAGTCGGTTACGCCGTCTCCATAGGTCAGGCAGAATGTTTCACCACCAATATAGTCTTTAATTCTTTTAATACGACCACCGGTCATGGTCTTTTCACCGGTGTCCAACAGCGTCACGCGCCAGGGTTCTGTGCCGTTTTGGTGAATCTGCATATCGTTGCGTCTTAAATCAAAAGTAATATCAGACATATGCAACATATATGAGGCAAAATACTCTTTAATAACATAACCTTTGTATCCTAAGCAAATGATAAAGTCATCGATACCGGCAGCAGAGTAAATCTTCATAATGTGCCATAAAATGGGTTTGTCGCCAATTTCAACCATAGGCTTTGGCTTTACGCCGGTTTCCTCCGATATCCGCGTTCCAAATCCGCCAGCCAGGATAACGGCTTTCATAAAATTCTCCGTTTGGTTAGAGGTTAATCCTACAAAGAATCATATAGTTTCCGCCAATAAGGGCATGGGGACCAAGTCATTTTTTTAAAATCATGGGCAAAATGAATACACGCAGGCACAATGATCGGTAAGACAGCTCAAATTGCAGGGTGCCCAAAATACGATTGCTCGGTTATAGCTCCGCTTCCTCAGTTACAAGGCCAACGCCTTTGCTGATGATTCGAATCATTCTACCTGACTGTTTTATTATAACAAAATCGACTGGTTATGCATCCCCACCCAGAATCAACCAGAATCAAATGGACGCTGATTCGCTCTTTTCCGCTCGACGGCATTCGCCTCCAAACCCTGCAAGCCGGACCGAAAAGAGCATGCCGCTGCTTCATAAGTACTCAAATTTTTCTGCAAACTGATTAGAAAATCATGGCATACTGCACATAACACCACGGCGGCACAGATCATTTCTCATGTGGACCTGGCTGACCGGAACCACTCCCGCGGTATGTATGCATTAATTGAAACTTAAACCCTGACGGCCAAAATTCGTTTCCATGACACGTCGGCATCCAAAAAAAGCAAGGTGCCGTAAATGCGTGTATAATTTCTGTGGTGTTTAACTCAATGTACGAATAGAGGCCTTCGTGAACACGGATTCATCCTCAGCCCCCCTGATTGACTTGATGAAACCTTGTTTTGAAAACTTTCAATGGTTGAGTTTTGGCAGGGCCTCCTTTTTCTACCTGAATGCTGGCTGCCGAATATCCGCTATTCGAAATTCAAAGGAATCATAGCAGCTGCAATATTTTATATCCGATTGAAGCAATTATAGTGCCACAATAGCAGTGGCATGCAAGCGCAGTATTCGTCCGGATCGTTGCTACCAGTAAACAGAATGATCGGTGTTGTAAGTTTAGGTCTATTTGCTGAGAACGTCTTTTTAGTTAATTTGTTGAGCTTGGAAATGCAGGACTTAATCTCCACCACCCGCAATCAATTTAAAAATAAAGGAAATAATTTGAGAAATAAAGGAAATAATTTGAGATAATTTATTACACATTTGTGGGTAAATAATTTCACATTTCAACGCCCCATTGAATCAATATTGTAGTCAATTTCCAGAGAGTTGAGGATAACAACCTGCACGCGAACGATGATCACAAAAGGGGGAAGCTTCACTGCGAACCGGCTTGTCACTAATCCTTAGAATTGGTATTTCGGATTGACAATCCCGAATAAAGGGCATACAAGGCATAGACTAGTCGGGACGTGGCTCAGCCTGGTAGAGCACAGCGTTCGGGACGCTGGGGTCGCGCGTTCAAATCGCGCCGTCCCGACCAAATAATAACAAGTACTTAGCCCGGTTTCTCGAAGCCGGGCTTTAGTTTTTAATGAGCCATAATCGCTAAAGTACACGGACCCTAATGAATTTCGAAAAATTGAGCGGTAATGACACTCATATTGGCACGCAACTTGCGTCAGAATAAATTTTTAATCTATACCATTTCGCATCCGACTAATGGTACCGGAACACTAAGCGGGGGGTTAGTTTAACACCAATATTGGAGTCGGAGGTGGGAACTACCCTGATAGATCTGAGCCTTACGATTAATGATTTAATCCCCAGATACTCAGCTAAAAACAGAATCCCAGCATAATTTATTACAGGAATTTCAGAGGACGCCACAACAATTCATCGCTCGGATTCACAACTTCTGAGATAAAAAATATCTGAAGCCGAGACCTACAAAAATATGCAATTGGAACCCTATTACCAATCAAAAAACGACTCACGGATTCTAATTCTGTCTCAGCGGAAACTTCGGAATGATCTTTTCCGATGCTCTGATTATGAGTTTGAAGATACAATTTGCTCGTTAGATGCCGCCGACATAATTGCACCTGAGTACAATTACAATATCAGTGGTGCAAGATATTGTAAGTTTGTACTCAAGGCCATGTCAAAAAACCTATTTGAGGCCACGTCAAAAAAGCTCAGTATCGTACAACATATTAATCCCGGAATTCGTCAATCTGTCGTAGAAAAGGAGTATGATCTGCTTTATGTACACTGTTTGTTTGCTAAGGATCTTCTGTCCCTCAATTCAATCAGGGACTGGCGCAAAAAATGTAAGATAGCTGTTTGTTATATAGCTGAGCTTTGGACAAAACATCTGAACAAGCTGGAAAAGTTGATTGGGTTGCTAAATCAGTTTGATTATATTTTGCTGACTTGCGGCTCCACAGTTGATGAACTCAAAGATAGGGTTGAGCGACCCTGCTATTATTTCCCGCCTGGTGTGGATGCAATTAAATTTAGTCCCTTTCCTGCTCAACCACACAGATGCATTGATGTATTGAGCATGGGACGTCGTTCACAATTGACACACAAATCTTTAAGGGATCTGGCAGCTCAGGGAAACATTTTTTATTTCTACGATACAGTATATTTTAGAGGCGCGATTGATTACACAGATCATCGAAGTATGCTTGCCAACTTGATAAAAAGAAGCCGTTTTTTTCTTGTATATCCAGCGCAGGTCAACGACATCAATCTAAGAGGCAGCCAAGAGGTGCTGGGATACCGTTACTTCGAAGGCGCAGCCGGTGGTGCTGTCCTGCTGGGGGATGTTCCCGATTGCGAATACGCGGATGGGTGCTTTGAATGGCCAAATGCGCTGATACATCTTCCATATGACGCTGAAAATATTGCTGAGCTAATAGCAGAGCTCGATGCCCAACCCGATCGAATTCACAACATACGTACAAACAATGTTGTTACTTCGCTCTTACGGCATGATTGGGCGCACAGATGGAAAGAAATTCTTAATATTGCCGGCATGAAACCCAGACCCGCCCTTAAGGAACGAGAAAAGCGCTTAAAGGAACTGGCCAAAACTGTAAAGTCTCACTCGCGAAATACAATCAAGATAGGATAAATGATCGAAAAGGAGGCGCAAATGAAAGTGGGTATCTTAGCAGGAGGACTCGGAGCCCGTCTGGCAGAAGAGACTGAGACAAAGCCAAAACCGATGGTGGAGATCGGTGGCTATCCTATCCTTTGGCACATCATGATGCATTATAACTATTACGGACACAATCAGTTCGTGATTGCTCTGGGATATAAAGGGGAATATATCAAAAAATACTTTATGGATTTTTGTCAGCTGAACTGTAACCTTACGGTCAATATGAAAAATGGGGATGTTAGGATGCACGACGGGTACAAAGCCGATTGGATTGTCGAATTAATCGATACCGGAAGAAATACCCAGACCGGGGGCAGAATAAAGCGATTGGAACCATATCTGGGTGACGAAACCTTTATGTTGACATGGGGCGACGGCGTTGCGGACATCGACCTTAACAATTTACTTGATTTTCACAAGTCTCACGGCAAATTGGCCACACTGACAGCAGCCCGGCCGCCGGCTCGATTTGGACACATCGAGCTTGATGGCGATCAAATAATTGAGTTTTCCGAAAAGGTGCAAGCTAAAGAGGGATGGATCAACGGCGCTTTTTTCGTGCTGGAGCCTGGCGTGTTTGACTATATTGATGGTGATCTCACCCAATGGGAAAAGGAGCCTTTGGAAAATCTAGCCAAGGATGGACAGCTGATGGCTTACCGCCACCATTCTTTTTGGCAATGTATGGATACGCTCAGAGATAAGCGTCTTCTGGATGAACTGTGGCAGCAGGAAAATCCGCCGTGGAAAATTTGGAATAGTAGATGAAAACGCCTTTCTATACTCGGGTTCGACCAATTTTGCGATTCGGCAGATTTTTTTTAAAACCGTACCATGCTTGATTCAAATACATAAAGGGGAATGAATATGAAAGTACTGGTTACCGGTTCTCAAGGATACATTGGAACCATTTTAGTTCCCATGTTACAGAAAGAAGGACATGATGTCGTTGGGTTGGATACGGATCTTTATCAACGTTGCACATTTTCAGGGCAACTTTCGGATTTAAAAATCTTGTATTTGGATGTTCGGGATGTGACGAAAGACGCTATTGCCGGATTTGATGCGATTATTCATCTTGCCGGTTTATCAAACGATCCCCTTGGAGATTATCAGCCAAAAATTACTAAAGCTATCAACGAGACAGCATCTGTCAGGTTGGCACAACTAGCAAAAGCAGCGGGCATTAAACGCTTTCTGTTTGCATCATCCTGCAGCAACTATGGCGCCGCAGGGTCTGATTTTCTGACTGAAAATTCCCGGTTCAATCCGGTGACGCCTTACGGGGAATCCAAGGTTAAGGTGGAACAAGCCCTGATGACTATGGCTGATGATAACTTCAGCCCTACCTATATCCGTGCATCAACAGCCTATGGCATGTCGCCACGGATTCGTTTTGATCTCGTGGTCAACAATTTAACCGCCTGGGCATTTACAACCGGCAGCGTTTTTCTAAAAAGCGATGGTACGCCCTGGCGACCAATCGTGCATGTAGAGGACATTTCCAGCGCCTATATTGCTGCCTTGCATGCGCCTCGAAAAGCTGTTCATAATGAAGCATTCAATATTGGCACGACTACCGAAAATTACATGATTCGAGAAATTGCTGAGATTGTAAATGATGTTGTTCCGGGATGTAAAATTGAATATGCACCGGATGCCTCGCCGGATAAACGGTGTTACCGAGTGGACTGCAATAAAATAGCTCGCGTTTTACACGATTTCAAGCCCCAGTGGACAGTACGGCGAGGAATCGAACAACTGTACGATGCGTATAAGCGCATCGGGCTTACTTTAGAAGAATTTGAAGGTCCAAAGTTTATGCGCATTGCTCATGTAAAACGCCTCATCGAAAATAGATTGTTGGATAATGAATTAAGATGGAAAAACAAACAGGCAGTGGAGGTTTAGTAAGATAGGTTCCAATTTTATCTGTGGTTTCTGCATTCCTCGTTCACCCCGTAATTTTCACAGCACGCTAAAGAATACGAATAGATGAAATCTGAAGCCGAATGATAATTGTTAACAAATTTAAAAAAAACGGTTGATTGCAATAAATGAAAACACTAAAGCGGATGGAAGAATTAGATTTTAAAAATACCGGCGATAGAATGCTAAAACTCATTCATGATTTATATCCGATTTGTCGCAGCATTACCGGAGAAGGCGTTCGTCAAACGTTAAGTGTTTTAAAAGAATTGATTCCTCTGGACGTGCTCAGCATTGCCAGTGGAACCGAAGCGTTTGACTGGACAATTCCGAAAGAGTGGAATATCAGAGACGCCTACGTAGAAGATTCAAAAGGAAATCGCGTGATAGATTTTCAAAAATCGAACCTGCATGTTGTTAATTACAGTATGCCCGTTGATCGCATCATGACTCTAAAAGAACTTCAAAAACACCTGCACACAATACCTGAGCATCCGGATTGGATACCCTATCGGACCACTTATTATAATCAGAGCTGGGGATTTTGTCTGAGTCACAATGACTTCAATCGTCTTAAAGAAGATGATTACCATGTGGTCATTGACGCAACGCTTAAACCCGGTTATTTGAATTACGGTGAATTACTCATTCCGGGACAGACGGAAAATGAAGTCCTCATCACTACCCATGCCTGCCATCCTTCTCTGTGCAATGATAACCTTTCCGGAATCAGTCTCACGGCTTATCTTGCCAAATATTTGATTGAACAGCCTCTGAGGTATTCCTACCGATTTCTGTTTATTCCGGGTGGTATTGGCTCAGTTGTCTGGCTCAGCCGCAACGAAGACAACATATCCCGAATAAAACATGGTCTGGTCGTGACATGTGTTGGGGATTCCGGTTCTTTTACATATAAAAAAACCCGTCAGGGCAATGCAGAAATCGATCGGGCAGTTCTGCATGTGTTAAAGGCATCCGGCAAGGAATATGAAGTGGTAGATTTTTCTCCGTACGGATACGACGAGCGCAATTTCGGATCCCCCGCCTTTAATTTAGCGGTAGGCTCTCTGACAAGATCAACATACAGCCAGTATCCACAATACCATAGTTCGGCCGACAATTTCGATCTGATCAATGCAGAAAATCTGAGCGACTCTTTTGAAATGTATCTCCGGGTTATAAACGTAATTGAAAATAACCGAACCTATTTGAATTTATTTCCCAAGGGAGAAGTACAATTGGGAAAAAGAGGACTCTATGGCAAAATGGGTGGCCTTCAAAACCGGCCCTCCTCTGAATTGCCCCTTTTGTGGGTTCTGAATCTTTGCGATGGAGACCACACGCTGCTCGCCATTTGTGAACGCGCTGGGCTGCATTTTGATGAAGCCAAACATGCAGTCGATGTACTCATACAACATGATCTTCTCAAAGACCTGAATTAGTCTAATAAAACGGACAATCAACCAGAATTTCACTGGGTGTCTTGGAAGACAATGGAGGTATAACGTGACAACTGATGACTATACATGTCGTTCCTGTAAAAAACGCGGGCTTCAAATTTTTTTGAATTTAGGCGACAAGCCGCCATCTGATCGCATCCTAACCGAACAAATGCTCAAACAACCGGAACCGTTTTATCCCTTGGAAGTCGCTTTTTGCCCGCACTGCAGTCTTGTGCAGATTCTCGAAACGGTTCCACCCGAGGATTTATTCACCGACGGCTATGAGTACTATTCCTCATTTATCCCTTCATTATTGCAGCACTCAAAAGAAAATGTAATGGAACTGATAAAGTCCCGGGATCTGGGTAGAGACAATCTCGTTATTGAACTGGCGAGCAATGATGGCTACCTGCTGAAAAATTATGCCGAACTGGGAATCCCTGTTTTAGGCATCGATCCGGCTCCTGGCCAGGCAAAGGCTGCCAATGATATTGGCGTTCCGACTTTAAACATATTCTTCACTGAACAATTGGCTGCTCAACTGCGTGACGATGGGAAAAAAGCTGATGTTGTGCATGCAAACAACGTGTTAGCCCATGTGGCAGATACCAGCGGCTTTGTTGAAGGCATCAAAATATTACTGAAAAAAACCGGGATAGCAGTTATAGAGGTGCCTTATGTCAAAGATCTGGTAGACAAATGTGAATTCGACACGATTTACCACGAGCATCTGTGCTATTTTTCGGTTACGGCTTTAGATCATTTATTCCGGCAACACGGACTTTATTTAAATCACATTAAAAAGGTTTCGATTCACGGGGGGTCTCTCCGTCTTTATGTCGAAAAAAATGAATTTGCTGGCGTAACGGTCAAAGAATTCCTTAAGCAAGAGGCATCTCAAAAAATTGACCGCTTAGACTATTATCAAGATTTTGCCCACAAGGTTGAAGGATTAAAAAAGAAATTAAGTGAGCTCTTAATTTCCTTGAAATCACAGGGCAAAAACATTGCAGCCTATGGTGCCGCGGCCAAAGGAAGCACGATGATCAATTACGTTGATATTGGACGGGAAGTTGTTGACTTTGTTGTAGATCGCAACTCTTACAAACACGGAAAGTATATGCCGGGTAAACATTTGCCGATCTTTCCGGTCGAAAAACTGCTGCAAAAAATGCCGGATTATGTATTGATCCTAGCCTGGAATTTTGCTGATGAAATTATTCAGCAACAGGCAGAATATAAACGCCAAGGTGGACGATTTATCGTTCCGATCCCAAATCCAATGATCATTTGATCATGCAAGTGGATAAATGCTCTATCAGGCGTTGCCGCTCAAATCGCACCGTTCTGTTCATTTTTATTGTTAACCTACCCTTTGCGCTGCCTAACCGCTGCTCAGCCACTGACTCATTTTAATAGGTGGGCAACATATTTGGCAATTGCCGGTGCTGCGGTCAGCCCTGGACTGTCAATTCCCAGTAAATGGATGACCCGGGAGGTGTGCCGATCCGCCTGTATGTAAAAATCATGATAACCGTCCAAACGCGCCTGTATGCCGCCCTGGTGATATTGCAGATCCGATGCCGCCAAATCGGGAAAAAAGCCCATATTTTCCAGAAACGCTTCCGGCGGCGGCGGCGGTGTGCTGTAGTCATCGATATGCTCAACCGGCAATAGTTTGGGACCGACAGTGACGGTGTCACCGATGTCCGTCTGTCCATCAACGATGTCAAAGGTCGGTGTTAAGTGAACGCCGACGGTATGATGCCGGCCGGTTGGCGAGTCGATTACGATGGGCGTGGGGTAGACATTCATTCCGCGCAGCAGTAGCTGTGGGCGTCGGCTGCGATAAAACTTATAGGAATCGCCCCGGATCAATGCTGTTTTAATGGAAATCTGCGGGTCGAGCATGCGGGCGATTTCAACGGCGCGAAGCCCGGCCGCGTTGATGACGGTATTGGCGCAAATGTGATCCTGTTGCCCATCCCGGTAGCGAACGTGTATCATGACCGCGCCATTTGATAATTCTAAATCAACAACTTCGGTCGTAGGCATAAACTGCGCGCCGCGGTTGCTGGCAGAGGCGTACACCTGGTGCAAAAATGTAGTGGGATCGATGATGCCCGAAGTGGGAACAAGCAAGGCCGCATACGCGCTGACATTCGGCTCCAGTTGCCTGATGTCATCGGGGCCGATCTTGCGTACTCCCGGCACACCGTTGACGTTGGCCTGTTGCAAGTAGTGATCAAGCTGGCGGCTTTCGGTTTCATCTTTGGCCACAATTAATTTGCCGGTCTGCTGGCACGGCAGCTGATATTTCTTTGCAAATGCATACCACAGGCGGTTTCCCTGCACGCAAAATTTGGCTTTAAGCGGGCGCAAATCCTGCTCGTAATAAATACCCGCGTGCAGCACACCCGAGTTGCGCGAGGATTGATTCTCACCTTTGGTAATCCCCGCATTTTTTTCAAACACGTAAATATCGGTCTGCGTTTTGGCCAATTCTAAAGCCAGGCAGCAACCGATGATGCCCCCGCCAATTATAGCGATGTTGATTTTTTCACTCATCAGAATATTCGGTTGCCATGCCGGTCAGCTGCGGATAACGGCAACAAAGCGCCGACATGTAGCAGTTGAGCTCGCGGGCGACTCCCGGGCGATGCGCATAATGCAGCCCGACGATGCGGCTGATTCCGCGGGATAATAAAAATTCAACAATTTCAGCTGATTTCAGGCGATACCGAATGGGCCAGCCGTATTTATCGAACCATTGCCAGATCGATTTGAAAAATGGATCCGGAAACAAGTGCACATGGGCATCCACTACCGCTGGTAAATGCTCCGGAAAGTGGTTGGCTGCACGACCGTTCAACGCAGGCAGCGGCGTCTGTAAAAGTGCCGTCATAGAAGAACCATTTCATTCAACCGCTTTTAACAAATCCCAAAAAGATTGGGATTCTTAAGATCGATTATAGTTTATCTTGATTACTGTCGCAAGATCCTTTTATACTCGTTCATCACGCAAGCGCTTTGAGACGATTTAACAACGAACGCTTTGGTCATTTTCATGATCACCCAACATCGCATTTATTTTGAAAACGCACACCAGATGGATGCTCTGGCGCGACATTCGGTGGATTTAGTGGTAACTTCTCCGCCCTACCCCATGATCGAAATGTGGGACACCTTATTTGCCAGCCAGAGCGCAGAAATCTATCAGGCTTTGGCAACTAAAAACGGACGCAATGCCTTTGAGTTGATACACCGCGAACTGGACGCTGTGTGGCAGGAGATCTGGCGCGTCTTGAAGCCGGACGGCATCGTTTGCATCAATATCGGCGATGCCACCCGTACATTCGACGGTCGCTTTTCGCTCTATCCGAATCATGCACACATTCTCGACCAGCTCTTAAAATTGGGCTTTCATGCCCTGCCTGCGATCCTGTGGCGCAAGCAAACCAATGCACCCAATAAATTTATGGGTTCTGGCATGCTGCCGCCTGGAGCGTATGTAACGCTTGAGCATGAGTACATTCTGATCTTGCGCAAGGGATCCAAGCGAGAATTTAAAAAGGAAACACAGCGACAAAACAGACGGGCAAGCGCCTTTTTCTGGGAAGAGCGCAATCGGTGGTTTTCCGATGTGTGGATGGATATTAAAGGCGCCACCCAGCACCTGGGCAATCGTGCAGCACGTCGGCGCAGCGCTGCTTTTCCATTCGAGGTTCCCTATCGTCTGGTCAATATGTTTTCTGTTAAAGGGGACCTGGTTGTCGATCCGTTTCTGGGCATTGGCACCACCATGTGGGCCGCGGCGGCCGCCGCCCGCAACTGTGTGGGTTATGAAATTGAGTCCGGGCTACGGGCTGAAATTCAGGCCGCCATCAATTACCTCATGCCATACGCCAATGCACGCATTAACCAGCGCCTCAAGGCCCATATCGATTATGTCAAGCAAAACAAAAGCGACCCGGAGCAATTCAAATACACCAACCGGCATTATCATTTTCCGGTCAAAACCCGCCAGGAAACCGACATCTTCATTAACCCGCTGGCATCCCTTCAAACTGCCGAAGGTGATGCCTTTGAGGTCACTTATTCAACTGAGACATCCCAGTTGACGCAGACGTCGCCGCGCCCACATAATCCCAAAACGACCCCTTAAATTAGAGGCCATCAGCGCCAGGGGCAACATGTTTTCAGTCAGCGGTGTCAGGTAGCACAGCTTGATCAGTGACTTGTAGAGTTGATCCATTTGATCCGCCTTCAGCCGGATGTGTTCACCGGCCAGTTCAAAATTCCACCGATGCGCCAGTCTGACAGCCGCGGCCTTTCCTTCCCGCAGCGTTACGCTTACCTCCATGGGCCCGACCGGTTGGTAGGGTTTGGCATTTGAGTTGGACAGGGCCTTGACCGCTGCCTGTGCCAGGGCAGACCGCCAGGCACTGGCATCAAAACTTTGCGGACCGCTGGATTTATCAATCGGAAAGCAATCCAGATGTTCGATAACTGCAGTTGCCTGTTCACAGGCCACCGGACAGCCGGAAAAAAAGATCGGACGAATACCCCAGGGGGCCAGTGAAGCGGCAAACAATTCTACCTCGGCCAGAAGGCGAGCATTGACCGTCAGACGCGCAATCCGCGAAGTCAAGGTATGGGCCAAAAATCCATCCGATCCGGAGGCCGCATGCATGCCCAGGAACATGACGGCCTGGGCGTTAGCCGGGTTGCCGACTCCCGGTACGGGCCCCTGGCGGTATCCGGAAACGATGCGTGCCCGGGCATCGATCAGGTCCGCAAACAAATTATAGCCGGTCCGATGAAAATCTTTTATCGTTATGCTTGCAACACCCGCATCGAAAAGCGCGCTGACGACGCTGCTGACATCCTGGCTCATACCCAGACAGGCCCGGGCCCATTCGTCGGTCAAAAATGAAGATGCGACATAACTCCAGCAGGCCGAGCTTCCTTCCAGATCAGCTAAAATTAAAATGCGGGTCGGGTGTTTGTTCATTTTGCCTTATCAACAACATTGACATGAATGGGGTGAAACATACCAGCTTTACCTTTTTGATTCTTAAAAAACCGGAGTTTGTGCCGGGTTGTAGCCTTTTTAATTGCTGCCCGCCAGTACTGGATTGGAAAGCATCTGGATGCGCTGCAAAACCGGAGGATGTGAATAATTTAAAAAAACATAAAATGGATGGGGGGTTAGATTTGACAGGTTATGAATCGAAAGCTTTTTCAGAGCGCTGACCATCGATTCAGGATCTTGGGTCGTTTCGGCCGCAAATTGGTCGGCGGCGGTCTCATTGCGACGGGACCGCAACTGCATCAGAATACCGCTAAAAAAATCGATGGGTGCGTATAACATCGCAAAAAAAAGCATCCCCGCATAAACAGATTGTTGCGGCATGTAAAAGGCGTCAAAAAGCCCCTGATAGGTGATAAACTGAGCCAATAAAAACAGCATCAGTCCTGTTTGCAAAATCCCCAGGATAAGTGACTGGCGAATATGCTTTTTTTTGTAATGCCCCATTTCATGCGCCAATATCGCAACGAGTTCTCTGACCGTATGCTGTTTAATGAGGGTATCAAACAGGACAATTCGTTTATGCCGACCAAATCCGGTGAAAAAAGCATTTGATTTGGTCGAACGCCGTGAGCCGTCCATCTGATAAACATTTTCCAGTGGAAACTCGATGCCCTTTGCGTATTTTAAAATGGCCGATTTAAGCTCACCGTCTTCCAGGGGGGTAAACTTGTTGAACAGCGGCATAATCCAGGTAGGCGCAATAAACTGAACCGTCAGCATATAGAGTGTCACACCGATCCAGCAAAACCACCAGGCATGGGGCCCGCCATATTCAAAGAAGGCTAAAATTGCCGCCAGCAGCGGTACTCCCAATAAAACGGCCAACAGCAGGCCTTTGAGCAAATCCAAAATATAAGTGGCCGGGGTGGTTTTATTAAACCCGAAGCGCGCTTCAATAATAAAAGTAGAATAGATGCCAAGGGGCAATGACAGAAGACCTTTCATCAGTATTAAAATGCCGATGTAAATCAGGCCGTTCAATATCGGCCCCAGTGCCAATGCGCGCACCCAGGCGTCCAGCAGTGCAAAGCCTTTCGCAAACCAGAAAACCAGCAGAACCGTCAGGTTAAAGACGGAAGCAAACCAACCGAAGCGGGTGTGGGCCCTGAGATATTGCTGGGACTGCCGATAGCGATCAGCATCATAAATGTCTTCAAAGCTTTTAGGCAATACAGTGCGGAGGTTTTTCAGATTGAGACGGTCAGCCAGCACATTCAATGCAAAATCAACCAGCAGGGTAGCGAGAATAATTAATGCAATTGCGTTCATGCAAGATCCTTGATTCTGACCTTTATATGTTACTGGAACCTATCTCAAAAATAGTAGATCACGTCCAAGGGCGCGGCGCAAAACCGATTCGAAAATGGAGTATAGTTAGTATTCGAGTATTTCGAATCGGTTTTATGCACGCCTTAGTGTTTGTAAAAATAGATGTGTGATCCATTTATCTTGGATAACAAAGCCCTTGGGCGTTAGATGCACTTTTTGAGATAGGTTCTAAGATGATCCGGTGATCTTTGTCCTGCAAGTCACCGAATAGACGGCTGATGCAAGATAAAATTTTTCATCGCCGTGTATGGTTGCGCCCCCACCAGGGTCTGCCCATTGATGACAAAGGTGGGTACGGCCTTGATGCCTGTTTTGTAAGCCTGTGCCCAGTCCCGGTCCACGGCCTCTTTGAAAACTTCCGATTCCAGCACGGAGCGGGCACCATCCCCATCAAGGCCGGCCGACTTGGCGATGCTGATCAGCGTACTCATATCATAAATATTGCGCCCCTCTGCAAAATAAGCGCGAAATACCGCATTATGATAGGCGTCGCCCCTGCCGTTTTGCTCGGCCCATTTTCCCAACTCCTGTGCCCGCCGACTGTTGTAGGTCATTTGCCGATTGCCGAAGGGCAATTGCAGATCATGCGCTGCCTGTTTGAGATGGGACAGCATTTGAGGAATGTCGATCGGTCGCCCGGCAAACAGATCCTGCAGGGTACGGCCCTCCGGCGGGGTTTCCGGGTGAAGCGGAAAGGCCCGCCATTGGATACCGATCTGTAATTCACGCCGCAATTGTTCAACACGCCCGGTGATGAAATAGCACCAAGGTCAAATGTAATCTGAATATACTTGTAATACAGCCACTGTTGATATCGTACCTTTCTGAAGCGCTTGATGCGTCTGCGGACAATGAAATAAAAATGGGTGGCCCAAAAGAACCACCCAGCAGAACGAGGAGATTGAAGGAGGTTCGCAAACAACCACCTCGGATTTAACATAAGGTATTGTTTTAATCTGTCAAGATTTTGCTGCGTCCCGTAGACACATTGACCCAAAAAAAAGCGGCCCATGTGGAATGGGCCGCTTGGGGATAGAGGAAAGTGTTAAGGGTTAAATTTATAGATTAACCGATTAACGACTTCGCAGCAAAGGCTGCGTTGCAAGAGCATAATACCACAATGTGTCGTGTCAAGTGTTTATTGATGCCCTTCGCGGCCCTGTATTATTTTTTTGACCACCCGCTGAAATTCAACCCCGAAACCATTGCGATTGGACCAGATGACTCTGGCGTAACGCCGAATAATATTGCCTTTTTTACGATTGGGGATAGCCAGTTGAACGGCCGTGCCAACTTCCAGATCATCTCTTTCGTTGGTTTTAAGGTAAAGACCGCTCAGACTGATATTTTGGACTTCACCCGGATGGACCTGACGCCCCACTGCGTACTTCACATACAACGAACAGGGTTTACGCTGGTGTTTGCGGGATTCAATACCTCTTTCGATCGGCCTGTCCAGAGGATCGGTATCCAAAAATCGAACTCCGTAGCCGTAATAAAAAGACGACTTCTTCAATGGACGGCGCCATTTTATAACTGCATGATAGCGCTCATAAATATCCGGATCGGGGGCGTAAGGGGAATTGGGAATGCCGACAAATATATCGGTGCCGGGGGCCAGAAAGTGATCGGTTTCAAAATAAAGCCCGAAGTCACTGTAATTGAACATTCGGGCTCCTTGTAACACGCCAAATTTGGCATCCTCGAGAACAATGGGTGCCTGATAATCAAAACGCGTATGACCTCTTTTTTCAGGATTTGAATTCATCAAATCACCTCAGGGGGTCTCATAGCACCATGAGATGATAAAAATCAAGTATTTATAACGATTAATTTGCCGGCTGTTTGAATTTGTACTTTTCAAGAAGGTCCTGGATGGCTTCTTCGAGAAGATCATTTTGGCGCTTTTCGAGTTGTGCGGCCAGGATCCTGATTTCTTTAATTAAATCAGCATCCAAAGTGGTGTTATACATCTTTCTTTTAGCCATATGCATTATTTTCGATTCAATATTAGGGGTTTGCTTTTGCGCTGCAAAAGCATTTTGGGTTTACCGGCTCGCCTGTCCACAGGTTAGCGCTCGCAACGATAGGCATCGGCAGCTGAGCCCATCCGATACACATGCAGCCAAACAATATGTGTGGCGCCTAAATTCGCTGCCCGTTTTATAATCTCATCCTGATGCCCTGTGGGGCGATAATTGTCTAAAATTCTGCCGGTATCGTTGTTTTCCGTAAGGGTTGCAATGTGCGCACAACCCTGAACCATGGGTTCTTCTGCAATTTTAACAGGCGGAATCGTTTTCATGCAGCTAGCAAGAAACAGGATGCCAATAACCCAAAGTCCTTTATTCATCAAATTAGCCGATCAGTAAAATTTAAGTCAGATCTCAAACTGATACGAATTATTTGTACGCTGATTATGTTAATTATTGTAATATAAATAACAGTTTATGTCAAAATTTCCAGGCTTTTCAAATGCTAAATATTATAATATCATGTGTAATAATAAATAGTTAACTATTGATAAAGCAAAAAATACCGCCAGCTGGTTTATGGGATTAAAGCGCTGTCAATTATGGTCGGCGCAGTGGAGAAGACACTGCGGGCGCGTACAGCAGCTGGCAAATTGCCTGAGCGAGCCGCCGTATGTTTGTCGATGGGTCTATGCTTTGCAAAGGGGTCAGGTGATTTGATTTGCAGAAAAATAAAAACCCGTAAGTATAAATGTAAAACTTTATATATTCATTTTTAATATACTATAATCTATTTATAAAATTACCAATTGACTCATAGACTTTTTGGGCGCCTTCACCCAGTAAGATGCCGTGTCGCTCAAAATTGAACAGTACGTATTTTTTTTCCGAAGATCCGATTAATTCAAAAATCCGGCGGGATCCGCTGGGTTCAACGACGGGGTCACCACTGGATTGAACAACCAGAGTCGGTACCATAATATTGGCCAATCGGGGCTCTAAATCATCCATGAGTCGATCAACTTCCACCACCCCTGAAATCGGGTTGCGAATGTAATTTATTTGGGCATTTTCAGGTTTGTTTTCAACAAATTCCTTTTTGGCAGCATGCTGGTGGGCTTTTTGCATTAGCCGATTCCACATGTCCACTGCCGGCGCAAAACGCGCTGAAAAATCTCTGAGACGCAGGGGGGCAGCAACGGCAAAAACACCGGCCACATTATCGACGCGATCGGCAAGATCCAGAGCCAGCGCTGCTCCGGTCGAAAAGCCTCCGGCCACTACACGCTCGCAAATATTACTGATGATGGCATAACCACGATCGACGGAAGATTGCCAGTCCAGATATGATCGCATCGCCAGATCTTCCGGAGACGTTCCATGGCCCTTTAACCGCGGCACATAAACCCAAAACCCCAGACGGCCCAAAAATTCTGCCAGTTTTCTAACTTCAAGGGGCGCGGCCATGTAACCATGGGAAAGCATGACGCCCAGCTTTTTGGATCGGCCCTTGATCAAAAAGGGCCTACCGACCGACATCGGTTTGGTTTCCCCTTCGATTTGAAACATGGCGTAATCTTTTTCAAATTCCGCCTCGGATTGATCCATCAGGTAGCGGGCAACTTTGCGGCGAATCCAAAACTGTGGTTGCACCGCCAGGCGGCTGACAATACGCTGCAGCGGCGTAATGGGCTCCACGGCGTTGGCCATCACATCAATGGGGTTATCAATTCGGGCACGATGAAAATCATAAGCGGATGAAAATTTTGAAGTATCTTTCTCAAACCATGTGCCCTGCCGCGAAAGGATGCCGGTATCAAGTGCCACCGTCAAAAATTCCTGAAACTTGCGATAGCGATCGTCGGTCAGCAAATGGACCTGATCGTCGTCGAGACTGCGGTGCAAATGGATGTTGGTTTGGTGCGGTATCCGGGTGCAGGCCAGAAATACGCGTCTGCGGAGGTCTTGATTGTCAATTTTTTTGGACCGCATCGCACGCAGCATGGATGCAAACATATGGTCGTGATTGACGGTGGTTAAATTATAAATGGCGGTCATATATCGTTCCATTAGCCGTAAGGCTTCGATGCGCATGCGGGTCCGCGACGGAATGCGATCATCAAAATTGATTCGTCGTTGCGTTGTGATATCCATATCAATCGGTGAACATTGCAAGCATTCGAATATCTCGATGGGTTCCCCAAAGCGGATATCAATATCCACACCGGAGAGCAGCATGGAGCCCTCGGTCATCAGTTCTTCGATGAGGCGTTCCGGCAAATCTTCCACCAGGCGCACCGCCAGGTTGCTGAGGATGTTTTCGCGGGCACGAATCGGATAATAGGTCAGGTTGACCGGAACGATATGGGTGTCACCATTTATAACCGGCTCCAGATCCTGGATCTGGAACCGCTCCGCCAGATGCTTGACCTCATCGGCGTTTTTGGCCTGCAATCTTCTCAGGCGCTGGCGGTAGAACTCGGTCCGCAGCGCCAGCGTGGCAGCACCCGAGTGGGGTGGATGTTTGCCACCGGCCGCTGAAACCATAAAGCGTCCTTTTTCGATTATTTTTTTATTTTTAACCATCCGGCCTTCCGGAAATATGATCCAGTTGGCCTCTCCGGTCAAAAGCGTTTTAACGATCAGGCGGTCCCGATCTGCATTTTTAGTGGAAACTGCCCCCACTTTTTCCAGATAGGCGCCAAAGGCGCCTTTGAACAACTCATAGGAGGCAAGCGACCAGACCGGAATTTTGGTTAAGCGAAATATCACATAGGGCATCAGGAATGTTTCAAGGCGTGTGAAATGATTGATGACAAAAATATTGGACCCGGCAGGGATATGGTCTTCGCCGTGATAGGAAATTTGAGCTTTAGACAGATTGGTAATGGTTTTGATGGCCAGCCCAGTCGTGCGGTATGCGAATTTGTTAAGCATTTCCTATCCCTTGTATATCCATTCATGCGAAGGCATCACACACGGTGCTAAACGGCATTTAATCTGCAGGCGGGTGTTCATCAGTCGTCCTCATTCAACCCCGGAGTTCGGTATATTGGGGACATCCTCTGTGTACGATCATAGGCGATATTCGATCGAAAATCAATAATTTGGGAACTGAATTTTCGCGGGTCGGCGCCGGTTAACTTCCGGAAAAGGCCACCTGAAAAAAATTATAGCCAATTGATTTTTTAGGGTCGCCATTTAAAAAAAGAGTCGTTGCCGGCCGGTGGCCATTCAAAGGGCGACACGTATTGACAGTTCAGTTAAATGGCAATAGCTTATAAAAACTTGTGGCGAGAAGCATTCACTTTTAATTAGATATTAAATTTTGCAAAAATAATGCCAACGTTTAAAATCAACACCCTCGGCTGTAAGGTCAATCAGTCCGAATCCGATCAGATTGCAAGCGAACTGCAAGCGGGCGCATGGAAACCGGCCACGAACGGCGAATCCTCAGAGGTGGTCGTCATCAATACTTGCACCGTCACCCATAAAGCTGCGATGCAATCGCGCCAGGCCGTGCGCCAGGCCATCCGCCGAAATCCAAATGCCCGCATCCTGGTTACGGGTTGCTATGCTCAGACTGAACCGGCCGCCCTGGCAAAAATCGGCGGCGTTCAGTACGTCCTCGGAAATGCGGACAAACATCGGCTGGTTGAACTCATCTGTGCCGATCAATCGCAAGCAGTCCCCGGGGCCATCACGATCTGCAACGATGTCGGCCAATCACAGCTGCTCAAACCTGCACCCGCAGCAATTTCCGGCAGTCGAACCCGTCCGGTCCTAAAAATACAGGACGGTTGCAATGCGGGGTGCACCTACTGTACCGTGCCCCGCGCCAGAGGGCCCAGCCGCAGCCTGCCGCCCGACGATGTTATCTCAGGGGTTAGCGCCATATCAGAGGCCGGATATCTTGAAATCGTGCTCAGCGGCATTCATCTGGGGCGTTACGGGCGCGATTTAATCCCCAGGACCCGCCTCAGTGAATTGCTTGTTCGCATCGAACAGTCAACGGTCGTACCGCGCCTGCGTCTCAGCTCATTGGAGCCCCTCGAAGTTACCGAGCGTCTCATTGAGCAGATGGCAGAATCGCCGCGCTTGTGCTGTCACTTTCACATTCCGCTGCAAAGCGGTGATGACCGAATCTTAAAAAAAATGAGGCGACCTTACACATCTGATGACTTCAAGCAACTGATTGGCCGGATTCACGACCGTGTTCCGGATGCGGCCATCGGCGTTGACATTCTGGTGGGCTTTCCCGGAGAAACCGACGCGGCATTCAACAACACGTATGCATGCATTCAAAGCCTGCCGGTTGCCTACCTGCATGTTTTTCCGTTTTCCGCCAGACCCGGCACGCCGGCCGCAAGCTATGCCCCCAGGGTGCCCTCACATGTCATTAAGACAAGATGTGAACGCATGCGCCGTCTCGGAAATATGAAGCGGATGCATTTTAATCAATACTTCATCGGCCGCAGGATTCCGATACTGGTAGAGGCCACCCGGCATGCAGCCACCGGATTTTTAAAAGGCATCTCATCCCATTATCTGACTGTTTTGATTGATACGGATGACGCTGTGAGCAACCAGATCCATTCGGTCAGAATTACCGGGCAGGTCGGAAATGATTTGCTGGGGATCATTGAATAACGGTAGCGAACCGTTGCGCAGAGGAACAGCAACGCTGCAGCGGTTGTTCAAACGGCCATGCTTATAACAACCATCAACCATATGAAACTCTGACAAAGGATAATAAGATGAGCAAAAAAAATGACCACCAAGAAGATATTGATCGACCAATTGCGATATTTGAAACCAGTCTGGGCAATTTTGAAGCTGAACTTTACGCCAAGGAATGCCCGCAAACCGTCTGGAATTTCATTAACCTGGCCGAAGGCCGCCAGGAGACGGACCGTGAAGGCAACTTTTATGACGGCCTGACTTTTCACCGGGTGATTGATGGTTTTATGATTCAAGGCGGGTGTCCCCAGGGAAACGGAATGGGGGGCCCCGGGTATCAGTTTGCGGATGAATTTGATGCCGGATTGCGGCATGCCAGCGAAGGTGTTCTTTCGATGGCCAACGCCGGACCCAATACCAACGGCAGCCAATTTTTCATTACCCTGGCCCCCACACCGCACCTGGATGATCGGCACGCCGTTTTCGGAAAGGTTATCAAAGGTATTGAGGTCGTCCAAAAAATCGGATCCGTTAAAACCGGACCCAACGACAGCCCGGCGGAACCGGTGATCATTAACAGCGTCAAAATCCAACGTTAAACCATTCAATTTCAGACACCCTTAAACGGCCGCGACCGGTGTCGGCATGAACGTCATCGAAACCGACCAATTTGAACAAGTGGAAATGATCCGCCTGGGCTATGGCCCCATCGGTTCACCGCTTATGTCGGTATGGATGTATGAGCTCGATGGGCTGGTTATCGACACCGGACAACATCATATGGCTAAAGCGGTCAAAAGCTTGCTGCCTGAGAAAAAAATCAGCCGCATCGCCCTGACGCATCACCATGAAGACCACAGCGGTAACGCCGCCATGCTGAGCGCCGCGTACGCGATTCCGGTAATGGCGCATGCACCGGCTGCCGCAAAATTAAAGCGCGGCTTTCCTATCCGACCCTATCAATATCTGGTGTGGGGAAAAGCACCTTCAGTGGACGTTTTGCCCCTGACGGGTGTCATCGAGACCGATCGTTTTGCCTTGACGTCGATAAAAACCCCCGGTCACAGCAGCGATCATACCGTTTTTCTGGAAAAAAAGAGAGGCTGGCTGTTTGCCGGGGATCTTTACCTGGGCGAGCGCATTAAATATTTCCGCTCTGATGAGCGCCTGGACGATCAGATTCGTTCCTTAAAAAAGGTGCTGCAATTTGAATTTGATGTGCTTTTCTGTGCCCATAATCCCTGTTTAACGAATGGCAAGTCCAAGATCAAAAACAAATTACAGTTTTTAGAAGATTTTTACGGCCAGGTCAAAATACTGGCTGCAAAAGGATTTAACGAGAAGGCCATCATAAAAGCGCTGGATCCCGCAACTGATCGACTCATAAAATGGTTTACCATGGGAAATGTCAGCTTTTCCAATATGGTGCGTTCTGCGATGGCGTCTATCAGGCGGGATAGATGACTGCCGACGAGGGTCAGGCCGGTCATCAGGTCATACGTAGCACAATGGTGTAACCGCAACGAAAAAAGCGCAATATTGAACTTGCGCTTTTGGTGTTTATTATTGTGGTGCCGAAGGGGAGACTCGAACTCCCACCCGGAGACCCGGACTAGACCCTGAACCTAGCGCGTCTACCAATTCCGCCACTTCGGCACGCACCGTAACGCCCCTTGCGCGAAAAGGTGCTCAGGGGTTGCTTTAAATATCTTTTTTTACTATGCATGTCAAGGCTGTAATTTCGCTGATCGCCCAACGCTCTGAGCAATTATGCAACCGTGAAAAATGAAAATATTTGATCGTCTCGAAAGCATTCAGCAACCGTTTGTTAACGCTGTCATCACCATCGGAAATTTCGATGGGGTTCACATCGGCCATCAGGCTTTGTTTCATGAGGTCATCGAAAAAGCCGAAGCGATCGAGGGAACCTCCATTGCCATGACGTTTGAGCCCCACCCCATGCGCATGCTAAAGCAAAACAATCACCCGCCGCTGATTACCCTGTATGAGCAAAAAAAAGAACTCATCGAACGCTCCGGGATCGACGTGCTTATTTGTGTGCCGTTTACCAAAAAATTCGCCGCCCTTTCAGCCGCAGAGTTCATCAAAGACCTGCTCATCAAAAAGATCGGAATGAAGGCCATTATTGTCGGTCAAGATTATACCTTTGGTAAAAACCGCGAAGGCAATCTGGCGCTTTTAAAAACATACGCCGCCCAGATGAACTATGACGTTATTGTCGCCGAATGGATCAAAACCGCGCGCAATGAATCAGATCGCATCAGCAGCACGCGTATCAGAAAACTGGTGATGAACGGTGAAATCGAAACGGCCCGCAAAATGCTCGGTCGTCATTATCAAATCAGAGGATTGGTCGTCAAAGGGCGTGATCGCGGCGGCAAACTGCTGGGCACCCCCACCGCCAATATCAACCTGCAAGATGAGCTATGCCCCAAAACCGGAATATACGCCGTCACGGTTGAACACCGGCAACGGCTTTACAGGGGCGTCGCCAACATCGGCTACAGCCCCACCTTTAATGACAACGAATTCACTGTTGAAGTCCATTTACTTGATTTTGACGAAAACATCTATGACCGCAAAATACGCGTCAATTTTATCGCGCGCATACGGGATGAAAAAAAATTTGATGGTATCGATGAGCTTAAAAGCCAGATCCATCAGGACATCGAAGATGCCCGAAAAATATTGGCCACATATGCCGAATAGATACTGACTGATTTTACACCTGTGCGTATCAGCGGACCCATGTCTCGTTTATGAAAAACCATTTCCTTATCTCTCTGGCAGCCGGCATAGCGCTCTCAGCAGCAGCGCTGTATTTTGCCTTCCGTAATGTTCCGCTCGCAGACCTTCTCAAATATCTTGGATCGATAAATTATCTCTGGATGATTCCGGCCGTGTTTCTGGTACTGGTCAGCTTTTTTATCCGGGCGCTGCGATGGCAATTTA
The DNA here is from genome assembly GCA_024639185.1 of Deltaproteobacteria bacterium. Lineage (GTDB taxonomy): Bacteria > Desulfobacterota > Desulfobacteria > Desulfobacterales > JAHEIW01 > JAHEIW01. The sequence goes on from JAHEIW010000038.1 coordinate 32,160, forward strand.
TTCTGGCATCGAGCTATAAAATCAGCATATGGCGGGCTTTTCATCCCATGATGATCGGCTTTATGATCAACTGCATTCTTCCTGGACGACTTGGCGAATTTGCCCGGCCGGCCATTCTGCAAAAAAAAGATAAAGTGCCCTTCGCCACCGGCATAGCGACAGTGGCTGCAGAACGCGTTTTCGACGTAGCTGCCCTGGTGACCTTTGCGGTATTAACGCTGACGGCCATCGATATCAATCCCGCTGTGGAAATACGGTTCGGCGAATTGCAGCTCAATCGCGCCACCCTCGAGGTTGTCTTCAGCAGAGTCATCCTGATGGGCATTTTGCTGATAGTGGGTATGTTTGCCGTCAGCATTGCGTCAATTCGCCGCATCATCCATCGCATGATTTTGGCCCTGCCGGGCCTGGTCTTCTTTACCGCTGAATCCACCCGGGCCAAAATTCGCGCAAGGGTATGCGAACCGCTTAATCGATTTATTGACAATGTTGCCTTAGGCTTTACTCTAGTAAGGTCTCCCCGAAAGGTCATGTGGTGTGCCATCTATTCTCTTCTGGTGTGGATTACAGCAGCCATATCGTATTATGTGTTCAGTTTTGGCAGTCCGGGAGTTGATTTATCTTTTGGTGAAATGTTTGCTGTCATGGTTATTATTTGCCTGTTTATCGCCCTGCCATCGGTTCCCGGATTCTGGGGGCTGTGGGAAGCCGGCGGCGTTTTTGCCATGGCCCTGTTCGGGATTCCATCGAATACTGCCGCCGGATTTACACTGGCCAATCACGCGCTGCAGATGTTTCCGGTTATCATCGTTGGTCTGATTTCAGCTGTTATGACCAGCGTTAATATCTGGCAAGTTTCATACAAGAAAAAAACTATCAAATCGCAAACGGGTTGAAAAAGTGGGCTTCATTGTGAGATAATTAATCTGAGCGGCAGAACCGTTATGCTAACTGAGATCCAGGTAAACCTATATCATGTCCAAACTTAAAATTTTGACATATCCGGATAATGTACTCCGCAATCCCACCCTTGAATTGGACAACATCGATGGGGACGTTCAAAAAATGATCGATCAGATGTCTGAGACCATGTATGCGGCTCCGGGCATAGGGCTGGCGGCCATCCAGGTCGGCTGGGACCGCAGCGTGCTGATTTACGATATATCACCCTCTGAAGATGGCGGCTCTTTACAGGTCCTGATCAACCCGCGCATCGTCGAGCACGAAGGTGAAGTTTTATCTGAAAACGAAGGTTGTCTGAGCGTTCCCGAGTTCCGAGCAGATGTAAAGCGGTACGCTTCCATTCTGGTTGAAGGTGTCGACCGTGAGGGCCGGTCATTAAAATTGGAAGCTGAAGGCATACTGGCCATCGTCTTACAGCATGAAATCGACCATCTAAAAGGCAAATTATTTATCGATCACATTAGCGCTTTGAAAAAACAGATGTACACGCGCCGGAT
>JAHEIW010000355.1 GCA_024639185.1 Deltaproteobacteria bacterium
ATTTTGCCAGTACCTGCTCGAACAAATCACAAAGCTCCCTGACAGCCCCGCGGCCGCCCGGATTATTCAATCGATAGGTCGCCAGCGAAAGCACATCCGGATGAGCGTCCTGGACGACGATCGGAAGTCCGACACACGTCAGACAGTCATGGTCATTAACATCGTTGCCCACAAATGCGATTTCCGCTAGCGCAATACCAAATTCCTGCGCGACGCTTGTTAACGTCTGGCGCTTATCTTCACAATTTTGAAAACACCGAATGTTCAATTTCTGCGCACGGGCCGATACCACCGGATTCGATTCGGTTGATATAATGACTGTTTTGATACCCAGATTATTGAGTTTCTGCAATCCGATTCCATCACTACGATTGCAGCGCACGGCCTCCGATCCATCCTGCAGCACAAAGACCATGTTGTCGGTAAAGACACCGTCAAAATCAAATGCCACCAGACGGATCTTTCGAATAACTTCCTGCAAAATGGGATCAATATTTTCAGGCACATTAATTTTCATAAATCATTTGCGTTTAGCGCTGTATGAGCGAATCAAAGCATTAAGCCGTCGCTGTCGAGAGATCAATTTCATGGTGGATTTGAGAGAGCAGATCCTTTACTGGGAAAGCTTTACCATCTTCCAGGCGATATGCCCGCTCGGCAACTTTAAGGATCGCCGGCTGATGGGATATGGCCATAAGGGTATGTTTCCCCTTGAGCCCCTGCAGCGTTTCACAGATAGCCGCCTCATTTTTAGGATCCAGAGCGGTTGTGGCTTCATCGAGTATGAGTAGTCGCGGCTGATGGACAAGCGCTCGGGCAATCGCGATTCTTTGCCGTTGCCCGCCGGAGAGCTTGTAACCCTGTTCACCCACCATGGTATGAATGCCATCCGGCATGGCCTGCACAAACTCCCAGGCGCCAGCTGCCCGGAGCGCATTTTCGACATCCTTATTTGAGAGCTGCCTGTCTCCCAGGGTAACATTTAAAAAGATAGCATCATTTAACAACAAAGTTTCCTGCGGCACGTAGCCGATCTTTTGCCGCCAATACCGTATGTCAATTTCGGCCAGCGGAATATTATCGATCAATATTTCGCCTGCCTGAGGCCGCAGTAGGCCGGTAACCAGGTCAATAACCGTTGTTTTCCCTATTCCGGAAGGGCCGACGATAGCGGTAAAAGAACCCGCCGGAAAATCTAGAGACGCATTTCTGAGTATCCAGCGCTCGTCATCATAGCTAAAACTCACGTTTTCCAGACAAATGGAATGTCTCAATGATACTTTTTGATCACCCGTTAAGACTTCTTTCATCTGGCTGGCAGCCTCAACTTTTGCTGTCAGGGACCAGTAGGCGCTTTCTTTGGTCATCAAATGTTGATAGATGGTTTGCATCTTATTTACCCGCTTCATTACTTTTTGCAGCATGTAAACGATCACCAGCATACTGGCGATCGGCAGCTTCCAGATCACCAGCACCCAATAAAGCCCTGCAGCTAAAAATGCAATCGTAACCGGATCTCGAAAGGCAGACAGAGCAGTGCCGGCATAAATCTGCTTTTTGATCACCTTCTTTAATGCCTCAATTTTCTTTTGCAAAACCGCATCTGCTAAATGTTCACGGCCCATGGTCTTAAGGGGTTTGATCATCACCATGCTTTCGGTCATAACAGACATGAGCGACTGCAATAATTTTGTCTGGCGCAATCCCGCTTTTTTCGACTTTCGAATATAACGCCGAAACAGGATAATGATCATCATACTCACCGCTAATGCCGCTAAGGTGGCCTTCCACGAGACCAGCAACGCAACCGTTGTATAGACGAGCGCGTGCAAAAATGCTGTTATTATTCTAATTCCTTCCATATAAGCACCGGCCGATCGTGTCGCCTCGGTGGCAATTGAGTTGGTCAGGGAACCGGCCGGTCGCGTGATGAAATATTCCCACCGTGTTTTAAACAAAGCACGGACTAGCTTCAAACGCATGTCGGTAATTATTGTGGCCATGGTGTAACCCACATGTTTATGGGCAGCCAGCATAATGAGAGATTTGATGATCATCAAGGCAACAAACAAAATCAGAATCGCGCCAATGGAGGGGGTTAGCCCGATTGACTCGAATAAATCTCTTACCATCTGCACCAAGGTAGAGTTGATACCCGATGTTTCCTCAGCGACCAGAGTGCCTTCTCCACTCATGACAATGGCCAGCATCGGCATCAGTAACGAAAGCCCCAACCCTTCAAACAGACCGGCAACCATCAAGGCGCCCAGTGTGATTGCACTTTTTGAAGGATAGGAGCGTAAGAAAGCGAATAATACGCGCATATGAATGAAAGCCTTCTCGGATCAGTTGATTCGTTATTATTTTTTAACTAAGCATATATAAAGGATTACATCAAGCTGTCTGAACGGCCTGAACCGTTTTCCGCCGGTCCGCAAATGCCCTGCCAATTTGCTCGATCTGCTCGGTGCTGTGTCCGGCGCTGACGCTGCAGCGCAGCAAACAACCCCCGTCCGGAGTAGCGGGTGGCGTCACCAGATTAACATATATTCCGTTTTCCAAAAGTCCCTTCCAGAGCGCCACGGCCTGATCGATATTGGCAACCCTTACCGCAACGACCGGGCTGGGCTCCGGGCCGAGTTGAAAGCCCAGG
>JAHEIW010000356.1 GCA_024639185.1 Deltaproteobacteria bacterium
GTCGATGGCACCGTATCCAACCCCCAAAATCTGGGGGAAAAATAATGCACCGCTGCCCAGAATCAACCCGCCGAATATGCCTTTGAGATAGTCGGGGAATTTCATGTCATCAAATAGGTCCTCGATGCGATACAGGGTTTTGGTAAACAATACACCCACCGCCGCACAAAAAATGCCCATGACCAGATACATGGGAAGCTCCCAGGCGCTGACCAGTTCGTAAACCGGAACGATAAAGGCCGGTGTGTCTCCCAGATAGGCCCGTGAGACGGCAGTGGCGACCACAGAGCTGATCACAATCGGGCTAAACGTTGCCAGACCAAAATCACCCAGGATCACTTCCAGAGCGAACATGGAGCCGGCAATAGGCGCATTAAACGTGGCGGCAATGCCGGCCGCCGCACCGCAACCCACCAGGGTGCGCATGCGATCGGCGGACACTTTTAAAGCCTGGCCCAGGGTCGATCCGATGGCAGAGCCGATTTGAACGATCGGCCCCTCACGACCCACCGAGCCGCCGGTGCTGATACTGATGGCCGATGCCAGTGTTTTTACGACCACCACCCGCTTACGGATCACACCCCCCTTGAGGGCCACCGCTTCCATGACTTCCGGTACGCCATGCCCTTTGGCTTCTCTGGCAAAAAAATACACCAGCGGTCCGACAATCAAGCCGCCGATGGCCGGAACCAGCACGCGATAATACCAGGGCAAATTGACCACCAGCTCCAACAGATCCTGTTTACCGCCATAAGCCAGGGTCTGAAAAAAATCGATCAGATATCGAAAGCCAACGGCGCCAAACCCTCCGGCCAGCCCGACAATCACGCCCAGTACCGCCATAATCGTATGTTCATTGGTCTGTAATTTTTTCCAATTTGACAGGCTTGCCAGAAGGGTCGTTTTCATTGAAGGTCCCGGGATGTTAACTGTCCGAAATTATTAAAATAGGTTAAAAACAGAGGCCAATTTCGACTCTTAGTGCCTGAAAATATTTACGATTTTAATATATGCTGCCTGGCAGGCATGTCAAGCGATAAATCGACAGTAAACCTAATTCTAATAGATCGGGATTATTGCAAATTGTTTATTTAGATTTTTAGGATTGACGCCGGCTGTAATATCGGCTACAAGTAGCATTTTTAGGTCGACCTGTGGCTTGACAACACCCAAAAGATACCTATGTTGGCAGCAAATCATGAGTCTTGGCTTTTTGGCTGCTCGATATTGATCTTCAGGAGGTTTTAAATGCCGTTTTACGAATTTCAGTGTCCGGAAGGCATCGTAACAGAAAGTTTGGTTCCAATGGATACCAGGCACATCAAGTGCCCCCATTGTAACCGCCGGGCTAAAAAAATCATGTCTGCCTGCTCGTTTAAGCTTATGGGCGGTGGATGGTACGCAGACGGATATGCATCAACCAAGAAAGGCGCGGGTAAGTCGACCCCTAAGGGCACTAAAAAGGATTCAAAAAAAACCAGTTAACGCAATCGAATCCCTGAAGAAGGGCCGGTGTTCATCAAACCTCAGATCTGATATACAGACCATAACGTGAGCACAGTCTATCAATCGATTCGGATTAACGCATGTACATTGCCCCCCTGCGAACCTGTTCCAGGGGGGTTGCTTTTAGCAAATTTACCCTGGCCCATTCCGGCGCCAATCGGCAGCCATACCCCCGTCTAATTCTGATTAACCATTTGTAATCAAGCGGCTAATCTTCGACCTCACGATGATCCCGGAGGTATGCGGTGGCATCAAAATGTGAATATTCCAGCATTCGAATCCCCAACGACCCCAAGTATGCTACGGCAGCAGCCATTTACGTGTCTGAAATCGCCCGGGCGATCGGGATGGAAGCAGCTGACTTAGAATCCCTTGAAAACGGTGTCATGGGAGCCATCACCGCCCTGCTGGATTATTCCTTTGAACCGACAGAAAACAGCATCCTGGAAATCATCTGCGAACGCATCCCCGAGGGCTTAAAGGTGAGTTTGCGGGACAAAGGGTTGCCCTTTGGTTCGCAGGCTTCAGCGAGCAACCAACCCGCAACGGACGAACCCTTTTTCCGGTTGAAAGAATACCTGGACGAAATTCAACTCAAAAATCTGGGCCCGGACGGCAAAGAGCTGGTTTTGGTCAAACATTTGAAAAACAAAAGTGTTTCCGACTATTACGCCGCCTGCGATCTCGAGCCTTACGATACCGCGATGGAGTCGATTGCCAAAACGCCTGGGACATTCAAATGCCATGTGCGAAGAATGGAACCCAAAGATGCTGCAGAGGTGTCCAAAACCATATATAAAACCTATGGCTACACCTACCCCCACGATTATGTCTACTATCCGGAGAAAATTATCGCCCTGAACGACAGCGGTCGGTTTTATTCGGCCGTTGCGATTGCCGGCGACTCAGAAATCGCCGGATACGGCGTCTTTCAAATCTGGGATCAAAATCCGCAAATTGTTGAAATGGCCCAGGGAGTGGTCAAACCCAAGTACCGCTCGATGGGATGTTTTCGCAATATCACCCGTTATCTTCTGGACCAGGCGCACAGCCGCGGTATCAAAGGTGCCTTCGGCGAGGCGGTTACCAATCATACGGTATCTCAGCATACGATGCATGGATTCGATTTCAAAGACTGTGGC
>JAHEIW010000357.1 GCA_024639185.1 Deltaproteobacteria bacterium
TGCGTATTCCGCTCGATTCCGGCCGGTGATTCCGGGCGAAGCCGGCCACCCATTCCGATTGATTCCGGCCGCCCATTCCGGAGCAAACCGGCCACCCATTCCGGACGATTCCGGCCACCCCCAATAATGACATACAGCTGAAAGCGGCGCTGGTTAGACTCTCAATAAACCGTTAGAATGTACCTCCAAATCTGAAATCAGGAGGTATATATGCCAGCGGAGAGATTAACCATGCGCAAAATTCGAGAAGTTTTTCGACAAAAATTTGACTGTGACATCAGTAACCGCCAAATCGCTCTAAGCTGCAATATTGCCCGCAGCACGGTCGGCGAATATTTATTCCGTTTCAAGCAGGCCGCCTTGAGTTGGCCTCTGCCACAAGACATCGACGATAACCAACTGGAGCAGCTGTTGTATCCCCAACTGCCGGTTGTAGCTGCGGATCAACGCCCCGTTCCGGACTGGTCCTACATTCATCAACAGCTGCGGCTCAAAAGTGTCACGCTGATGCTGTTGTGGCAGGAACATAAAGAGCAATATCCCCAAGGCTATCAATACAGCCAGTTTTGCCATTTGTACCGGCAATGGGCCAATCACATCGATCCGGTCATGCGTCAGGAGCACCACGCCGGTGAAAAACTGTTTGTCGATTATGCCGGGCAAACCATGCAAGTTTACGATCTGCACGCCAACCAGATGCGCGAGGCTCAAATCTTTGTGGCCGTGTTGGGTGCCTCCAACTACACCTATGCGGAAGCCACCTGGAGTCAATCGTTGCCGGACTGGATTGCATCCCACCGCCGTGCCTTTAACTTCTTTGGTGGAGTTGCTCAAATCCTGGTGCCTGACAACTTGAAGTCCGGGGTCAGCAAAACCTGTCTTTACGAACCCGATATCAATCCCACCTATCTGGATATGGCCAACTATTATGACACCGTGGTCATTCCCGCCCGCCGCCGCAAAGCAAAGGACAAGGCCAAAGTAGAAGTTGGCGTTCAGATCGTCGAACGCTGGATCCTGGCGCGTGTTAGAAACCACCAATTCTTCAGCCTCAGGCAGCTGAATGAAACCATCGGCCAGCTTTTAATCAAACTCAACAACACCGCCTTCCAAAAATTGCCCGGCTGCCGTAAACAGCTTTTTGAATCACTTGATAAACCGGCTCTTAAACCGCTTCCGGTGCAACCCTACACCTATGCGGAATGGAAAATTGCCGGTGTCAATATCGACTATCACATCAAAGTCAACTCCCACTATTACAGCGTACCCCATCAACTGATCAGCAAAAAGATCGATGTGCGCATCACCGAAAACACCGTTGAGTGCTTCTATAACAGCAAACCGGTGGCCTGCCACATCCGAAGCTACCTCAAGGGGCGTCATACCACGCTCAAAGAACACATGCCCAAGTCCCATCAACAGTGGGCGCAATGGACGCCACAGCGCTTCATCCGCTGGGCGGCAAAAATCGGTCCCCACACACAAACATTGATTGATACCATCCTTGCCTCCCGCGCTCATCCACAGCAAGGCTTCCGCAGTTGCATGGGAATTTTGCGACTGGCCAAAAGCTATGGGAATGCCAGACTCGATGCCGCTTGCCGCAGAGCCACAGCCATCGGCTCAACCAGCTACAAAAGCGTGACTTCAATCCTAAAGTACAACCTGGATCAAAAACCCTTGCCAGGTCAATCCATGACTGAGGATGCCATTGATCACAAAAATATTCGCGGAGCCAACTATTATCAATAAAAGGAGGACGCCTATGCTTATTCATCCCATATTTGACAAACTGCAAACCTTACGATTCTTCGGAATGCTCAGCGCTCTTGAAGAACAAATAAAGATGCCCGATATTGAAAAACTCAGCTTTGATGAGCGCTTTGGGCTGCTCATTGACCGCGAGTTGATCGACCGGCAAAATCGCCGCTTCAAAACCCGCTTGCGTAAAGCCAAGCTGCGGCAAAATGCCTGCCTCGAAGATATCGACTTCCGCCACCCGCGGGGTCTGGACAAATCTGTGATCATGCAGCTGGCTTGCGGCCAATGGATCAAGGAGGCCAACAATTTGATAATCGTCGGTCCGACCGGGGTCGGCAAAACCTATCTGGCTTGTGCCTTGGCACATAAAGCCTGCCAGCAAGACTACAGTGGCTTGTACTTTAGGCTGCCTCGTCTTTTGCAGCAACTTGACATTGCCAAAGGTGACGGCCGTTATGGGAGACTGCTTAAAAGCTTTGCTAAAACCAATCTGCTGATCATCGATGATTGGGGATTAAAAAAACTTATCAAAGAGCAAAGTCACGACCTTTTAGAAATCTTCGAAGATCGCCACCGACTGCGTTCCACGCTGATTACCAGTCAGCTTCCCGTTGATCACTGGCATGAAATTATCGGCAATCCCACTTTGGCTGATGCCATCTTGGATCGCCTGGTTCATAACGCCTACAGAATCAATTTGAAAGGAGAGTCGATGCGTAAAAAGAAATCTAAATTGACTAAAACTTAAAAATTTGAGAAATATTTAAAACCAGCGTCGCTTCGCTCCGACCGGTGGCCGCTTTGCTCCGGTTTGGGTGGCCGGCTTCAGCCGGAACAGGCGGCCGACTTCCTCCGGTTTAGACGGCCGAATTCACCGGAATAGGCA
>JAHEIW010000039.1:0-7387 GCA_024639185.1 Deltaproteobacteria bacterium
CCACCGAATCGCCGCTGCTGAAATTAAGGCTTTTGATGGTGCCGCTGGCAGGAGATGGCAGCGCATTTTCCATTTTCATGGCCTCTAACACCACCACGGTTTCACCCTGGCTGACAGAATCGCCTTCCTGTTTCTCATATTTGACAATCATGCCGGGCATCGGTGCAGTCAACGGTGTGCCATCGACAGCTGCAGCCGGGGCAGCAGCGGGGGCCTTGGCCTTGGCTTCTGCAGGTTCAGTTGCTGCCGGTTTAGGAGCGACAGGCGCTGCAGCCGGCGGTGCGGCGGCTGGCATTTGCACGCCCGCGGCCATTGGCTGCACGTAGCTGACCACCGGTGAGCCACCGACTTCGTCCACCGCAACTTCAAAATAGTCATTATCCACAAAGACATTAAATGTCCGGGTGTTCTCGCTTTTTCCCGGAGCTTCTTTGTCCGCCTTTTCAACCAGCAGCCCGGCTTTGGCCATCTTAATGAGCTCTTGCTCTGCGGCCGCATCTTCCAGGGTTCTGGGCTGCACATCCTCGGGGGGTTTTTCCTTGCCGTATTTCCATTTCAAAAACCGCTTTCCGGTAACCGGGTAAATCGCGTAAATCAGCGTATCGTCAATATCAACGGCCAGATCACCGATATCCTCTTTGGCCTTTTCAAGTTCGGGTTCCAGGACTTCAGCTGGTCGACAGGTTATGGGCTTCTCCCCGCGCTCATAGCCTTTAAGCGCCTTTTTCTGCACCTCGGTATCAATCGGAATAGCGGTTTTGCCGTACAAACCGTAGCACAGATCTTTTACCTGGCCGGTGATCATTTTGTAGCGTTCATTTTCGTTGTCAAACAATACGTTGTTGACCGTCTGGGTGCCCACAATCTGACTGGTGGGGGTCACCAGCGGAATTTGCCCCAACTCTTTTCTGACCCGCGGCAATTCGGCATAGACCCGATCGATTTTATCCAACGCATCCATTTCGCGCAATTGGTTGACCAGGTTAGACAGCATCCCACCCGGCGTCTGATGCAGCAGCACGTTAATGTCGATAATGGACATCTTGGTGTCATCCAGCAGGTGCCGGTATTTGGGCATAACTTCTTTTTCCAGCACCTCGTTGATCCGTGCCAGCAGCCGGATATCAAAACCGGTGTCGCGATTGGTGCCCAGCAGCGTCATCACCAAAGGCTCGATGGCTGCATGGCAGGTGCGGTATGCATAAGGCGACAAAACCGTATCAATAATATCCACGCCGGCTTCGATGGCCTTCAGATGGGTCATCGGCGACATGCCGGATGTAAAATGGCTGTGCAGGTGAATCGGCGGTTTGACAACCGCCTTCAGGGCTTTGATCAGATTATAGGCATCATAAGGCGCCAACAGGCCGGCCATATCTTTAACGCAGATGCTGTCTGCTCCCATTTTTTCAAGATCTTTGGCTTTATTGACGTAGTAGTCGATATTGTATACCTCACCGCCCATGCGTGGCTCGGTCATGGTATAGCAGATGCAGCCCTGGAAATGCTTGCCGTACTCTTGGATGACCGGCACCACGGTTTCAAAGTTACGATAATCGTTGAGGGCATCGAATGTACGAAAGATGTCCATCCCGTTTTCACAGGTTCTTTCGACAAATGCCTTGGCGACATCATCGGCATAGTTGCGATAACCGACCAGATTCTGGGCCCGCAGCAGCATCGAAAAGGGTGTCTTTTTGATGTAGCGCTTCAATGTTCGAATACGTTCCCAGGGGTCTTCATTTAAGAAACGGTGCATGGTATCAAACGTGGCCCCGCCCCATACCTCCATGGCCCAGAACCCAACATCGTCCATCATTTCGGCCACCGGAATCATATCTTCCGTACGGCCGCGGGTGGCAAACAAAGACTGGTGGCCGTCACGAAGAGAAAGGTCCTCAATTTTGACGGGATTTTCCGCTGCGGGCCGATCCTTGTCATAATTCATTTTCGTCATTTTAACTTGAATGTCTTCACTCATTTTTATACTCCTTTTATATCCTTATAAAACTGGGTGTTTGGTGTTTAGTGTTTAGTGTTTTGAAAACAAGGTAGAGCAAAACATTCACACAGGTCATTATAAAACCAAATACTAAACACTAAATACTAAACACTTTCTATAACTTACGAAACGTTCTCATCTGCATCAAATTGCGCATCTGCATTTGCGCTTGCCGGCCGCTGACGCCCCAGGGTTTGATAGCCGGTGCAGGTTGCCCGGCAACTGCCGGCATCTGGGGCGCTGCCGCCGCCATTGCGGAATGCATGGCAATGGCTTCTTCTTCAGTTTTAACATATTGCAGCACCGCAGCTATAGCCGCAGCGCCTTTAGGGTCATTTCCCATTTGAGCTCCTCTTTCAAATTGTATATTGTCAATTGAATATTGAATATTTTGTTTTTGATGGTCAGCTGCCAATCTTCAATATTCAATATTCAATCACATTGGAATATTGCCATGTTTTTTCGGTGGCCGCGTCTCCCGTTTGGTGCACAGGACCTCCAGGGCATCGATCAGGCGCGCCCGGGTTTCGCTGGGGTCGATGACGGCATCAATATAGCCGCGATTGGCAGCCTGATACGGATTGGAAAACAGCTCCTCATATTCCTGGATTTTTTCCTGGCGCGTGGCTGCCGAATCCTCGGCCTGAGAAATTTCCTTACGATGGATGATATTGGCGGCGCCGGCCGCACCCATAACGGCAATTTCCGCTGTGGGCCAGGCAAATGCCATATCCGCGCCCAGATCCTTTGAGCACATTGCCAGATATGAGCCCCCATAATCTTTGCGTGTGACCAGCAACAGCTTGGGCACCGTGGCCTCCGAATAGCACCACAGCAGCTTGGCGCCATGCCGGATAATCCCACCCCATTCCTGCTGGCTGCCGGGCAGGTATCCGGGCACATCGGCAATGGTTAGCATCGGTATGTTAAAAGCGTCACAAAATCGGATAAAACGGGTCGCTTTGTCCGAGGCATTGATATCCAGACAGCCGGCCAGCACCTTAGGCTGGTTGGCAATGATGCCGACGCTTCTGCCATTAAGGCGGGCAAAACAGACCACCATGTTGCGGGCAAAATACTGATGGGGTTCAAAAAACTCCCCGTTATCGACAATACCCCGAATGATGTCTTTCATATCATATGATTTATTGGGGTTATCGGGGATAATCGAATTAAGGGCGGCATCGCTACGACGCGGATCATCATGGGTATCAACGATGGGTGGATCTTCCATATTATTGGATGGCAGATAGGATAGCAATCGTTTGATGCGAACAATGGCATCTTGATCACTGTCACAGGCAAAGTGGGCCACGCCACTTTTTTCATTATGCGTTTTGGCGCCGCCCAGATCTTCAAAGGTAATCTCTTCCCCGGTGACGGCTTTAATGACCTCGGGTCCGGTGATGAACATATAGCTGCTGCCCTTGACCATAAACACCCAGTCGGTCATGGCCGGTGAATAGACTGCTCCCCCGGCGGTGGGCCCCATGATAGCTGAGATCTGGGGAATGACACCCGAGGCGGCAGAATTGCGGAAAAAAATCTGTCCGTACCCCGAAAGGGCATCAACACCTTCCTGAATGCGGGCCCCACCCGAGTCGTTTATCCCCACAAAGGGCACGCCGGCCTTCAGGGCCAGATCCATAACTTTACAGATCTTTTTCGAGTGCATCTCCCCCAGGCTGCCGGCTCTGGCCGTAAAATCCTGGGAAAATGCAAAAACCGGCCGACCATCCACCAGGCCATGGCCGGTAACAACCCCGTCAGAGGGAATATCGACCTTTTGCATGCCGAAATTGACACAGCGATGATTGACAAACATGTCAATCTCGCGAAACGTTCCTTCATCAAATAACAGGTCCAGCCGCTCCCGGGCGGTGAGCTTATTTTTTTCATGTTGCTTGGCAACCGCTTTTTCACCGCCCATCTCAAGGATTTTGGCTTCGCGTGATTTTAGATCTTTTATTTTATCGTCGACAACACCCATTATTCGTTTCCTTTCATTGGAATATTGGAGCACTGGAGTACCCGGGTGTATGTGATAGGCAAGATGTCAATACGCCCGTACTCAATGAATGTAGCGCTCAAGGGATGAATGCTACCCTGAATTTACCTTTTATGGATTACCGTTACGCGGATCGTAAGTGTAAAGTGATAAATCTTCTAGACCGAACGCTGATTGTCAAGAAAAAAAAGTAATTTATCGGCTGCAAGGGTCGGTGCGGTTTCACCCCTGGCCACCGCACGCGTAATCCGGTCGAGCTTTTGTTTAATTTCAGGATTATTATAGAACCGCTGTTTGAGCTCATCTTCAACCAGGGTCCATAGCCAATCCAGGGCCTGTTTCTGGCGTTTGTGCTCCAGTTCACCGCTGCGGGTAAACTGTTTATGAAATTTGAGAACCGTTTGCCAGATTTCAGCAATACCCGTCATTTCCAGCGCACTGCAGGTCAGCACCGGCGGGTCCCAGTTGGGGGACGCGGGCTGTAGCATATGCAATGCGGTCGTATATATTTTGGCGGCTTTCTGGGCCTTTTTGATGTTGTCCCCATCGGCCTTGTTGATGGCTAGGGCATCGGCCAGTTCCAGCACGCCCCTTTTTATACCCTGCAACTCATCGCCGGCACCGGCCAGCATCAAAACCAGGAAAAAATCAACCATTGACGCCACGGTCGTCTCCGATTGGCCGACACCGACTGTCTCGACAATGATGACATCGAAACCGGCGGCTTCACAAACCAGCATGGTTTCCCGCGTTTTGCGAGCCACACCTCCCAGGGTGCCGCCGGACGGCGAAGGACGAATGAACGCATTTTCTTCGACCGCCAGTTTTTCCATGCGGGTCTTATCGGCCATCACGCTGCCACCGCTTCTGGAACTGCTGGGGTCCACCGCCAGTACCGCCACCCGATGACCGCTGTGTACGAGCGACATGCCCAGACTTTCGATGAACGTGCTTTTGCCAACACCGGGTACGCCGGTGATGCCCAGCCGAATCGCTTTGCCGGTATGCGGTAAGACCTCATCAACAATTTTGCGCGCCAGTTGCTGATGGTCGGGGCGCGCGCTTTCAATCAGCGTGATGGTTTTAGACAGCAGCCTGCGGTCCTGTTTGCGGACACCTTTGATTAATTTTTTTGGATCATCCGGATTCATAAGCCCGCTTTTGAGTCCACTTTAATTGTGGTCTAATCAGGTAATGAGTGCTCATCGTGATAACGTCAAAGCCCGAAACACGTTTCAATAATCCGGCTATCCCTTCTGTTCCAGTGCATTGAGCACCTGATTGGCCGATTCGGTTACCGGTGTGCCGGGGCCAAAAATGCCCGCCACGCCTGCATTGTATAAGGCCTGGTAATCCGACGGCGGTATGATACCGCCCACGACCACCAGGATGTCCCCGCCGCCTTCTTTCTTGAGCGATTTAATCAGTTCCGGGACCAGGGTTTTATGTCCGGCGGCCAGGCTGGACGGGCCGACCACGTGAACATCATTTTCGACTGCCATGCGGGCGGCCTCTTCGGGCGTTTGAAACATGGGGCTGATATCGACGTCAAATCCAAGATCGGCAAAACCGGTGGCAATGACTTTAATACCTCGATCATGACCATCCTGGCCCATTTTGGTTACCAGGATTCGCGGGCGTCGGCCTTCTTTTTCGTTAAATTCGGCTGTGCGCTTGCGAATCGATTCGATAATCTCACTGTCACCATATTCGGAAGCATATACACCGGAGATGCACTGGGTGGTGGCCACGAAACGCCCAAATGCTTTTTCAAGGGCGTCTGAGATCTCGCCGCCGGTAGCCCGGGCCCGCACCGCCGGAATGCAGGCTTCCAGCAAATTAGCGCCGGATTCCGCAGCGTTAATGATCGCCTGCAGCGCCTGTTCGACAGCCTTGGCATCGCGGTTTGTTTTGAGCTCCGATAGGCGACTGACCTGTTCATCCCTGACGCTGGCCGGAACTTCGAGAATCTCCAGATCCACATCCTCTTCGATCTGATACTTGTTAACGCCTACAATGACTTCCTTGCCCTGATCGATGCGCGCCTGCCGACGGGCGGCCGCTTCTTCGATTCGCATTTTAGGCATTCCGGATTCAATTGCTTTGGCCATGCCACCCAATTCTTCGACCTCATCGATGATTTTGCCGGCCTCGCGAATGATCCCGTCGGTTAAGGTTTCCACGTAGTAGGAACCTGCAAGCGGATCAACAACATGGCAGATCTGAGATTCCTCCTGAACAATCAGCTGGGTGTTACGCGCGATCCGGGCTGAAGAATCCGTCGGCAGACCGACCGCTTCGTCAAATGAATTGGTATGCAGCGATTGCGTGCCGCCCAGAGCCGCCGACATACACTCCAGCGTTGTTCGGATAATGTTGTTATACGGATCCTGCGCCGTCAGGCTCCAGCCCGATGTCTGGCAATGGGTGCGCAGCATGGTGGATCGCAGATCTTTGGGGTTAAATTGACTGATAATTTTATGCCACAGGAACCGCGCAGCCCGCAACATGGCGATTTCCATAAAAAAGTTCATACCGATGCCAAAGAAAAACGACAGCCGCGGTGCAAATTTATCAATATCCAAACCGGCGTTCAGAGCCGCCCGTACATATTCCAGACCGTCTGCCAGGGTAAAAGCCGCTTGCAATACGGAGTCGGCCCCGGCCTCCATCATATGATAACCGCTGATACTGATGGTGTTGTAACGGGGCATATGGTTTGAGCAATACCCGATGATATCGGAAACGATCCGCATGGAGGGTTCCGGCGGATAGATATAGGTGTTGCGCGTCAGATATTCCTTTAAAATATCATTTTGGATCGTACCGGCCAGTTTCTCCTGGCTGACCCCCTGCTCTTCAGCGGCCACAATGTAACCGGCCAAAATGGGCAGGACCGCACCATTCATGGTCATGGAAACCGTCATCTGGTCCAGCGGGATTTGATCAAAAAGAATTTTCATGTCTTCGACCGAATCCACCGCCACGCCGGCCTTGCCGACGTCGCCGCTGACCCGTGGATGATCAGAATCGTATCCGCGGTGGGTGGCCAGATCAAATGCCACCGATAGCCCTTTTTGGCCGGCAGCCAGGCAGCGGCGATAAAAGGCGTTGGACTCTTTGGCAGTGGAAAAACCGGCGTATTGGCGGATGGTCCATGGCCGACCGGCATACATGGTTGCCCGCGGGCCCCGCATATAAGGTTCCAGGCCCGGCAGGGTATTCAGATGGCTCATTCCCTCAAGATCTTCGGCCGTGTAGAGGGGCTTGACATGGATACCTTCAGCCGTATGCCAATCAAGCGAATCCAATGGTTTGCCTCTTAGTGATTTTTCGGCCAGCGCTTGCCATTTTTTGATATCCGGGTGTTTGGTCAT
>JAHEIW010000039.1:7487-9387 GCA_024639185.1 Deltaproteobacteria bacterium
TTGACACAGCTCCACCAGAACACCGTTGGTGGATTTGGGGTGTAAAAAAGCGATCTTGGCGCCACCGGCACCGATGCGTGGCTGTTCATCGATTAAGCGGATACCCTTTTCCTTTAATTCGCTTAATGCGGCTTCGATGTTCTCAACCCGAAACGCAACATGCTGAATCCCCTCGCCTTTTTTCTCCAGATACCGGGCAATCGGCCCATCGGGCGCAGTGGATTCCAGCAACTCCACTTCACTTTCACCAACCGGGAAAAAGGCTGTTGTAACTTTCTGCTCGGCCACGGTTTCAGATCCCTCATAGGAAAGACCCAGAACATCCGTCCAAAAATTTTTTCCGGCATCAATGCTGTTAACCGCAATTCCCAGGTGATCAATCTTTAGTACTTTCATTATACGCTCCTTTAGCATTGCTTGATATGGTCTTAAATAACAGCGAGCTGTTTTCAGATGGTTATTCGTTATTTGTTATCAGTTATTGGCAATAGTATTCAAGGCCAAGCATTCCCTAATAACAAATAACGGGCTCTTTATGAGCAAACCCGATTGAGTCTTCGAATAATTTAAGAAACAGATAAAACTTAAATTTACCCCCAGCCAGCCCCTAAGGTGCCGATTCCACCGAAACGATTTCCGGAATTTCTTTTTTCAGTATTTTTTCAATCCCATTTTTCAGCGTCATTTGTGACATGGGACAGCCCGCGCAGGCCCCCTGCAACCGGACGGTCACAATACCTTCCTGCACATCGACAAGCTCCACATCACCGCCATCGGCCTGCAGCATGGGTCTGATTTTTTGGATGGCCGCCTCAACTTTTTCTTTCATGACAAGATCTCCTTTTGATGGGTGGATGATTAAATATTTTCTTTTAGTTCAGTTGGTACGGTTTTCATAGAAGTTTTTTCGAAAAGAATCAAATTTATCTTCTAAAATCGCCTGACGCACCTGCTTCAATAGATTCAGAAAGAAATGAACATTGTGAAGGGAACTCAAGCGATACGCGAGAAGCTCTCTGGCAATAAACAGGTGACGCAGGTAAGCCCTGGAATAGGTTCGGCAGGTATAACATGTGCAGCCGGGCTCCAGCGGGCGGGTATCCTGCCGGTAGCGTGCATTCGTAATGTTCAAAGTGCCCTGTGCATAAAAGATCTGTCCATTGCGGGCATTGCGGGTGGGCAAAACGCAATCGAACATATCAGCACCCAGCGCCACGAGTTCGATCAAATCTTCGGGCGTACCGGTACCCATGATGTATTTGGGTTTTTCATCGGGTAATCCGGGCAATGTAAATTCAGCGATCTCCAGCATCGTCTCCACCGGTTCGCCAACACTCAGTCCACCGATGGCAAAACCGTCAAAATCCTGGGCAACCAGAGCATCACTGGATGCTTCACGCAGGTCTTTGAACATGCCGCCCTGTAAAATGCCAAACAGCGCGCTGTGACCGTTTGCATTTGTCTGCCAGGCAGCCTTACAGCGCTCAGCCCAGCGGGTGGTGATTTCAAGCGCTTCACGGGTTTCTGCCCGTGAGGCCGGGTGTTGAAGACATTGGTCCAGGCACATGATGATATCCGATCCCAGACAGGTTTGAATTTCAATCACTTTTTCGGGAGTGAGCAGATGGCGGCTACCATCAATGTGGGATTGAAACGTTACGCCCGCTTCTGAAATTTTGGCTAGTTTGGCCAACGAAAAAATCTGAAAGCCGCCGCTATCGGTAAGGATTGGACCCTGCCAGCTCATAAATTTGTGCAGGCCGTCAAAATGCGCGATGACCTCACACCCCGGTCTGAGATAAAGATGATAGGTATTGCCAAGAATAATCTGGGCGCCGGCTCGCATCAATTCATCGGGTGTCAGCGACTTCACCGTACCCAGGGTGCCCACCGGCATAAA